>JAIOIM010000532.1 GCA_019912505.1 Ignavibacteriaceae bacterium | reverse complement strand
GCTTATCTCGGTTAAAAAATAAAATTATGTTTGTACTCGTAAGAGTAGTCAAGCCGCTGAAAAGCGGCTTTTTTATTTTAAAATAAACTGGATATTATTTTATAAGCCCCGAGGTAAGTGCCGAGTACGCTGCCGAGACTTGAAAGTATAAAAACGAAAATTACGCGAAGCAGTTTATTCTTCCACCACATCACCGGTTTATTTACATCATCGGCAACATTCTGTATTTCTTTTACAACCGGGGGTCTGTAATAAGCCTGGATAAACGCAGCAACATAGCCCGCTCCGATAACAGGTGTTAAACTTGTAAATGGGGCAGCAAAAAATACCGCTATTATTGTTATCGGATGAGCAAATGCTATCATGGCTCCAATTGCGCTTGGTATACCGTTAGCAAGAAACCAGTACAATGAATTATCGCTCGCGGCTCCCAATCCTTTATAATAACCAATCAGTAAAATAGAAGCCACAATAATAACTGGAATTCCCCAGCCAATTATTTTTACCCAGGGAGATGATGGGGGAACAATTTCAATACTTGCGAGGTTTATGTTTCGTTTTTCATTTATTGCTTCGATGATGCCGTTAACATGTCCGGCGCCAACTACTGCAACAATTTTTTTACCTTCGGACTTGTATATTTTTTGAGCTAAATAAGTATCCCGTTCATCAAGCAAAACACGTTTTAGAACAGGCATCGATTTTCCGAGTTCAGCCATCAACTCGCTCACAACATCTTTTTGTCTAATCTCTTGAAGTTTTTCTTCTGTCAGTTCCTGCTTTTCAAAAATGCCGGCAAAACCGCCGCCCATCAATTTTATCTTTTGCCAGAACGACATTGAATTCCAGGCGCGGCGTAAAGTTATTCTAATTTCGCGGTCGCACAGTGATATTGGAATATTGTTTTCTTTTGCTGTATTAGCCGCTTCGAGCAATTCGGTGCCCGGCATAACGCCGAGTTTTTCGCCAAGTTTTTTTTGGTATGATGATAAAAGTATGTTAACAATTAGAGTACTTAATTGTTTTTCTTTTATAAGGTTTTTTAAATCAAGCGATTCCCATCTTTTTTTCTCAGATAGCGCTTTGTATCTTTGGGCGTCCAGTTCAATACAAACTGTATCGGGCTTTTCATTTTCAATAACCTCTCTTACAGTATCGGCAGACTGCCGTGAGATATGAGCTGTCCCGATAATTATAATTTCACGCTCATCCAGATTTATGAAATTTACATCAGTTCCGTAATCTCTAACTACATTATTTTCTGCTTCGCTCAATTATTCTCCTAATACTCATTCTCTATTTGAAAAATCGGTTTTATATCGACAGGCAGCGATGATAACTTATTTCTTAGCGTTTCAATCGAAGGCGAATTAACCCTGTATTTTTCAATAAATTTTATTGCGCCGTTGTAATCGCCTTTTGCTTGAATCATCAAAACAATTCCAGCAAGTTCTTTCAGAGCAGGGTAAATATTATCATAATTAACGCTGACTTTTTGTGTTTTGTCATTATAATCATAACCGCCTTTTTCTAACAGGAAGTTATAAATGATTGCATTGCCGCCGCCATGTGCTTCATTAATACCAAAACGAACTGAACGGAATGTACCCGCAAGAAAGCTGCACCAAATTTCTTTTTCAAACGCTGCCGGGTAAACACCGTGATTAATCATAAAAATATTGTTGTACATCCCGAGAATATCGGCTTTACATTCTTCGAGTGTAGAGTAAGTTTCTTTTAATTCTTTTTTTACTTCAGTTTTTCTTCCGTCTATTGTTATAACGCCAGGTCCTACGCCGTGGGACATTTCGTGCATCAGTGTATGATTAAAGAAGCCATCGAAAGTTACATACTCAAATTGATCGTCGTTCATTACAGCCCGGGCAATTGGAACCAATAACTTATCAAATTTTGCTTCGTGTATATTTTTTAACATAACTTTTTTTGATCCTTTTGCCGAGCGTACTCTCTCATCATTCGGAAGATTAAAAGCTAAGGTTTGCACTCCTGCCTTTGTATCGCCTCCGGAAAAAATCTCGTTAACTACAACAATCGGAGATTCGGATCCGCGTGTAAAGTTTTTGTAGACTTCCTCAATCGGAAGATTTTTTTCAATATCGGTTAAGTAGGAAGCAAACTTTGCAAGTTTTTCACTTTCAACAGGATCTTTTATAGTTAAGAAACTTTCAAACGAGGCTTTATAATTGAACAACTCGTCTTCATAAACTTCATACGGACCAATTACAATTTCAATTGTGTTATCTTTTAAGTCCATCCATGCCATATCGCTTTCATAATAATCGTTGCTCAAAAAAGCATCGGCACGGAGTAGTAAATAT
>JAIOIM010000531.1 GCA_019912505.1 Ignavibacteriaceae bacterium | reverse complement strand
TATTGTCAAATATATTTCGATGATTAGATAGGCAGGATATTTCCTCTACCTATAAAAAATGATGAAGCTAAAAACAAATTATCTTCATTTAAAAAGTAACTAAGCCGTGAGGTATAAAATGTTGTTTGTAATTGCCGGAGCAATTCTGCTCTATGTTGTTTACGAAGGAATCTCAGCCATTGTAAATGCCCCTGAAGGCTGGGAAGATGATGATGGTTTTCACATAGGTAAACGACTGTAACATTTTTAAAATTTAATACTTCAACACACTGCATTTTAAAAAATTAGCGCTGTTTACACCACAACAGCGCAATTTTTATATTTCAAGTTTTTGACCCGGCACCGGGTACTGGACAGACTGATAACCTTTTTTGACTAATTCCTCCATAAAAGGCAGCGCCTGTTCTTCCTCACCGTGGACTAAAAATATATTTTTTAATACTTTCGGCGGTGAAAGTTTTAAGTATTCAAGCAAATCATTTTTATCGGCATGCCCGGAAAAATAATCCATCTTTTTTACTTCGCATTTTACAGAAAAACGATCACCCAAAATATTTACTTCTTTTGCGCCGTCCATTAACTTACGCGCTAAAGTATGCTCCGCAGCGTAACCGACAAAAAGTAATAGGTTTTTAGAATCCTGGATATTATTACGCATATGATGCAATACACGCCCTGCCTCTGCCATACCGGAAGCGGAGATAATCATAAATGGACCCTTAACACCATTCAGTGCTTTTGATTCTTCAACATCTTGGATATACTTTAGTTTGCCGAAACCGAAAGGATCGTTTTTATCATGCATAAATATTCTATTGGTCTCTCTGTCAAAACATTCAGGGTGCATACGAAAAACTTCTGTTGCTTTTACAGCAAGCGGGCTATCAACATAGATAGGGAAAGCCGGTATTCTTCCATCTTCCCAAAGTTTGTGCAAAATATAAACAAGTGCCTGTGTTCTGCCGACCGCAAATGCAGGAGTAATTATTTTTCCGCCTCTTCCAATAACATCGCGAATTGTTGCGGCTAAATCCTCCTCAACTTCTTCCGGATCGGAGTGCACTCTGTTACCGTATGTAGTTTCAATAACTAATGTATCGAGATCTCTTAAAATATTTGGGTCTTTTAATATCGGCATATTTTTTCTTCCGATGTCACCCGTAAAACCAAGTCGTGTTTCTTTTCCATTCTCGTTAATTTCAAGCAATATGCCCGATGAACCTAATATGTGTCCGGCATCTCTGAATGTTGCATGAACACCCGGAGCAATTTCAATTCTTCTATTATACTGGACACCAATAAATTGGCTCATAGCCTGATCGACATCTTCCTCGGCATAAAGGGGTTCAAATAAAACTTTACCATCGCGCTTACGTTTTTTATTTACCCACATTACATCACGAACCTGAATATGCGCCGAATCTCTGAGCATAATTTGACACAAATCTAAAGTGGCGGTGGTTGTGTATATATCGCCGGTAAACCCACGGCTTACAAGAGTGGGGATATTTCCGCTGTGGTCTATGTGGGCATGTGTTAAAAGAAGTATATCAATTTCAGACGGATTGATCAAAAAATTTCTATTTTTTTCAAAGGCTTCTTTTCTGCGCCCTTGAAACATGCCGCAATCGATTAATATTTTTTTCCCGTTTACTAATAAAAGATGTTGTGATCCGGTAACTTCTTGAGCCGCACCTAAAAATTGAAGTTTCAAAAATACTCTCCCGATAATATGATTAAATATAAAACAAACTTAACATTTTAATTTGTCCTAGGGAAGTTAAATAATAAAATCCACTTTGTACGGTAATAAACCCGACATCAAAAGCTATAGACTATAGATTTCTAATTTCGGACTACTTCTATTTTCTTAAAAACTCCCCTACTCCGTTGGCACAATTTTCACCGTCTATTGCTGCGGATACTATCCCTCCGGCGTAACCGGCGCCCTCGCCAGCCGGAAATAATCCCTTTATTTGTGTGTGCATAAATGATTCTCTATCACGCGGAATACGCACCGGCGAACTGGTGCGGCTTTCCATCCCAACTAACACTGCTTCGGCAGAATTATAACCGCGCATCTTTCGATCAAAAATAAATAGCGCTTCTCTTAAATTTTTTGTTATAAAATTGGGAAGTTTTTCGTGTAGTGGAACTGACGTTAATCCGGGGATATAAGAAGTAGCCGGTAATGTTCCGTTAGTTTTTCCTTTTATAAAATCAGAGACAAGCTGTGCAGGTGCTTTTTGCGTTTTACCTGCGAGTTCAAATGCAAGTTGTTCAACTTCCTGCTGAAGCAGCAAACCTTGAAAAGGATATGCGTTAGAATATTTTTGCCAATCGTTTTCACCCACTGTAACAACAAACCCGCTGTTGGCAAAGGGTGAATCACGCCGACTTACAGACATGCCATTTACAACAACCTCCCCCGGGGCGGTTGCGGCGGGGACTATTATTCCACCCGGACACATACAAAATGAGTAAACTCCCCTTTCTCCAATATTACATGCAAGGCTATAACTTGCTGCAGGAAGATTTTTATCAAAAGCTTTTGAATGATATTGTATCTCATTTATTAATTTCTGCGGATGTTCTATTCGTACACCCATCGCGAATGGTTTTGGTTCAATTAGAATATTTTTTTTATGAAGAAGATAATAGATGTCGCGTGCTGAATGACCTGCAGCCAGAATTAGCGAATCTGCGAATATCTCATTCTCATCATTTACGCGCACACCGGTTATCGTGTCATTCTCAATTATAAAATCAGTTACCTTGCTGTTAAAATTAATTTCTCCACCGCAGCGCAATACAGTTTCGCGAATTGATTGAACAATTTTTGGGAGTTTGTTTGACCCGATATGCGGATGAGAATCGATAAGAATATCATCAGCAGCGCCATGCTGTACAAGAATGTTTAATGTTTTTTTTATATCGCCTCGTTTTGTCGAGCGGGTATAAAGTTTACCATCGCTGTAAGTGCCTGCGCCGCCTTCCCCAAAACAGTAATTAGAATCGGGATTAACTTCATGCGATTGCAGTAATGTTTTTAAATCCCTCCGGCGAGCTTGTACGTCTTTTCCTCTTTCAATAACTATAGGCTTTATGTTTAATTCTATTAAACGGAGAGCGGCATACATCCCCGCAGGACCAAATCCTACAACAATAACTTTCTTATTACCGCTTACGGGTTTGTAATCAATCTCCTTAGACTCAGCATGAGGTTTTTCATTTATAAAAACATCAACTAATAAACTATAAACGGGTTGTCTTTTGCGAGCGTCAATCGAGCGGCGATTTATTACGAGGGCGGTTATTTCAGCCGGATGAATATTCAGTTTTGAAGCGGCTTCAACAACCTGGGCATCATAACTGAAAGCCTTTGAAGGAATGAGCGATATTTCAATTTCTTTTCGCAAGAATATGTCCTCTTTCAATAGGGAGATTATTGATTTTATAATTCACAAAATGTTTGACTTTTGATTAATTCTTTACGAAGTATTTCATCAACATTAAAAAACACCTATACCGTTATACAACAATTAAACCATAAAGCAACAAGCCCCAGTACAATTCCAGTGAGATAATTACAAAGTAGTTTTCGCAAAAACGCAATGAAGTTACTGCTGATGTTAAATTCCTTTTACCCAGCCGCCATCAACAACAATTGTATTGCCGGTAATGTAACCAGCCTGTTGTGATGCAAGAAATGAAACTGCCGCTGCAATTTCTTCGGGTCTGCCGAGTCGGTTCATAGGAACAGCTTTAGCCATCTCGCTGATAATTTCTTCGTGTGATACTCCGCTTGTTTTTGCGCGGTGAACAGCCAGATCATACAGTCGGTTTGTTAAAGTATAACCCGGGGCAATATTATTAACGGTAATATTAAATTTTGCAACTTCATTACTTAGAGATTTTGCAAGACCGATAACACCGCTTCTAAAAGAGTTTGAAAGCATCAGGTTATCGATTGGCTGTTTTACCGAAACAGAAGTGATATTAATTATTCTGCCCCATTCCCTTACAATCATGTCGGGAACTACAAGGGTTGTAAAACGAACAACACTCATCAGCACTTGCTCAAACGCGGAAGTCCAATCCTCATCTTCAAGATCACGAAAGTAACCGGGCGCAGGTCCTCCGCAGTTATTTACGAGAATATCAATTTTTCCAAATTGTTTGTTAACTACCTCAACAGTTTTTTCTATGTCTTTGGTTTTATGCAGATCGCAAACACACCATATCGGTTCTATACTGTATTTTTCTTTTATCTCTGTCGCGGTCGATATCAAATCTTCTTTATTACGGGAACAAATAGCAACCTGACAACCCTCAGCAGCGAGTGATTCGGCAATAGCTTTTCCAATTCCTTTGCTGGAGGCAGTAACCAGCGCCGCTTTACCTTTTAGTCCAAGATCCATAATTACCTCAATAAATAATAAAACTTTTTTACGAATTTAAGTAGAGTGTAAGGATTTAAAATTTATTATGCAATAGATTGAAAATAAATTAAAACAAATCGAGCAAATTATTAATGCAAGATATCATCCATACTTACGTTTTATTATTGCCGAGCGTGAGATTATTCGAGAAAAAAAAACCTTCAATGTTTTTAGGCATCGAAGGCTCGGTAAAAATAAAACTGCTTTCCTATTTTACAACAGCTTGTTATTCCTTCATACTGTTTACTATGTCTGCCGTATCAAGGGCAATAACAAGTTCTTCATTCGTTGGAATACGGAGTACGGCAGCTTTAGATGAATTTGTTGAAATTATTACTTCTTTGTTTTTATTTCTTGTATCATCCAGTTCTATACCGATAAATCCCATATCTTTACAAACTTCTTCTCTTACTTCGTGTGAGTTTTCGCCGATACCGCCGGTAAAAACAAGCGCATCAATTCCGCCCATTGCGGC
>JAIOIM010000530.1 GCA_019912505.1 Ignavibacteriaceae bacterium | reverse complement strand
AGATTATATTCTCAGAATTCGGCTTCCGCTTATTCTGTTTGTTGTAATTGCATCCTTTACATTAACATATTATATCTCACGACCCGAAAGAGACGGGGTTGGAAATACGCCAGATCAACCGATTCAATTTTCACACAGCCTCCACGCCGGCGATATGAAAATAGATTGCCAGTATTGCCACACCGGTGTTGAAAAATCAAGACATGCGATGGTTCCACCGATAAGTACATGTATGAACTGCCATACTGTTGCGCGTAAAGATCGTCCGCAAATACAACTACTCACCTCATATTATAATGATGGAAAAGCACTTCCCTGGAGGCGGATTCACAAAGTACCCGACTATGCTTATTTTAACCATAGTGTGCATGTAAACAAAGGTATCGACTGTACGGCTTGCCATGGTGAGGTGACACAAATGGAAAAAATCGGGCAGGTAAATTCGTTCACAATGGGTAGTTGTCTTGATTGTCATAGAACCATACACGAAAAACTACCGGAACTGAAAAATATAAATAAAGGTCCGGATAACTGTTATGCTTGTCACCGCTAATTGGAGATGATTAAAAATGTTTGACAAAATTGTAAATCAAAATAAAATTAAAAGAAAAAGCTTTTTTGCTTCCCTTGGCTCCGGAGCACTTGGTTTTTTTGTTGCGGGCAGTTTACCGTTTAAACTCTTTGCAAAAAAAGAAGTAATTAAGAAAGCTAAAATTAAGGTAGATGTTAATCCTCTTGCAGTTAGTAGAAAAAAAATAGGTGATAAGCATGCCTGAGAAGAAAGACGAATTATTAAACGCATCAACTAAAACCGATTCTAACTACTGGAGAAGTTTTGAAGACTTATATAAGAGCGCCGGTTCAATAGAAGCAAAACATCATGAATTTAAAGATGGCGTTACCGAAGATTTCGACCCGAAAAAATTGTCAAACTTTTCAAGAAGAAAATTTTTAGCTCTTCTCGGCGCGTCCGCTGCGCTTGCCGGTACAGGCTGTAACAATTACCCTGACAGAGGCGAAATAATTCCTTATAACAAAAAGCCTGAAGAAATAACCCTCGGTGTGGCAAATTATTATGCATCAACAGCAAGCTGCGAACATAGCTGCGGAGTGTTGATAAAAACAAGAGAAGGCAGACCGATAAAGATTGACGGTAACCCCGATCATCCTGTATCAAAAGGAAAAATGTGCACTCAGGCTCAGGCAAGTATATTAGATTTGTACAATCCTGAGAGAATAAAAAAACCTTTAAAGCTTAGTAGCTCGGGTATAAGAGGTGAAATTTCATGGGGGAATGTAGATAAAGAAATAATTCAGCTTTTAAATAACAGCAGCGGCAAACAAGTTGCGGTTATTACAAAAAAGATTGTTTCCCCGACTGAAAAAAAATTGCTCGATGAATTTGCTCAAAAGTATAATGCAAAAATTTATTCGTACGAGTTATTTAATGAAGACGTTAGAAACCGTGCCTGGAAAAAATCTTACGGGTCGGGCTTATATCCGAAAATTAAATGGAATGAAGCAAGAGTAATTGTTGCACTCGAGTCTGATTTCCTCGGTAAGGAAGGAAACAGAGTTGAAAATGCAAGATTATTTGCTGAAGGCAGGGATGTAGACGATATAAAAAATTTCAACCGTTTATATGTTGTTGAAGGAAATATGTCATTAACCGGTATAAATGCGGATTACCGTTTAAGACTTCGTCCAGATGCCCAACACGAATTTACTTCGGCGCTTCTTGAAGCAGTAAACGGCAGTTTGTCGTCACTTAACTCTTTTGCCAAAACATATGATTTAAATACCGGAAAATTAAAAGCACTTGTAAACGATTTAAAACAGAACAGAGGGAAAGCAATCGTTTATGCTGGCAGCACTCTGCCGGAAGCAGTTCATTTAACTGTTAATGCAATTAACAATGCTTTAAGTGCCGACGCGTTATTTAATCCGCAAACTGAAATAGAACATCATCCGCTTGCAACCGCCGATGAATTTAACTCTCTTGTTAAATCAATGAACAGCGGAATGGTAGCAGCCGTTATTCATTACGACTCCAATCCTGTTTATCATTTGTCTCAAGACATCGGCTATAAAACCGCACTAAAAAAAGTTCCCGCTGTTATTTCGCTAACCGGAACGAATAATGAGACTGCGGCTGTTAGTAGTTATACTCTCCCTATAAATCATACGCTTGAAGTATGGGGCGATGTACAAACAAGAACCGGATTCATCTCCCTGCAACAACCTGTTATTGCTCCTCTTTTTAGTACACGCCAAAAAGAGGCAATTTTATTAACATGGCTAAATGGCGATGCAAAAGGTTTTAAAGATACTTTGTATCACGAATATTTGATGAACAATTGGCAGAATTCGCTTTTTTCATCAACCCCAAACTTTAACAAGTTTTGGGTAAATGCTCTGCACGATGGCGTGGTTGTTACAAACGAAACATCTACAGCTTCGTTTGCGTTTAATGTATTACCAGTGCCAACCGTCAGACCCATTGTTGCAAATTCTTATGTTGTGGCATTAAAATCAAGTTACTCAATAGTTGATGGTTCGTATGCCGATAATGGTTGGCTTCAAGAACTGCCGCATCCTGTTTCAAAAATTACGTGGGACAATTACGCAGCAATTTCTCATATTACTGCAAAAGAACTTGGTGTGGAAAACGATGATATAATTGATATTCAAATAGGCAATTCAAAATTGTCAATCCCGGTATTTCTGCAGCCCGGGTCATCAGAAAAAACAATTACAATTGAATTAGGCTACGGTAGAGAAAATGCAGGGGCTGTCGGAACCGGCGTTGGGTTTAACGCAAATGTTTTGATGAATAGCAATGGCTTATCACCCTGGCTATACAATGCTTCGGTAGTAAAAGGAAACGGCAGTTATCAACTTGTTACGGCGCAGGAGCATCATGTTTTTGATGATGAAATGACAAAAGATGCAGCGCAAAAAAGAGGAATAATACAGGAAGGTACTGTAGAAAAGTATAAACAAAATCCTCATTTTATGAAAAAAGAGGAACACGAAAAAATTACGATGTACGGTAGCCAGACCAACATGGAGTACCCTGGTTTAAAGTGGGGTATGGCAATCGATTTGAATAAATGTCTTGGCTGCAGCGACTGCGTAGTTGCATGTATATCTGAAAATAATATTCCTGTTGTTGGTAAAGACCAGGTTGCAAAAGGAAGAGAAATGCACTGGCTTCGCATAGACAGATATTATTCCGGCACTGAAGATGAGCCTAAGACAAGTGTACAGCCGATGCTTTGTCAGCATTGCGACCACGCACCTTGCGAAAATGTTTGCCCGGTAGTCGCAACTACTCACAGTACGGATGGGTTAAATCAAATGATTTATAACCGCTGTGTGGGCACCCGTTATTGTTCAAACAACTGTCCTTATAAAGTAAGACGGTTTAATTTCTTCAACTATAGAGATTATTTTAGAGACGGCTACCAGGAGGCAGATGTTCATAATCTCATCTACAACCCGGAAGTTACTGTTCGTTCACGCGGAGTGATGGAGAAGTGTACATTTTGTATACAGCGGATAATGGAAGCGCGCGAAAATGCAACAGCGCAAAACCGGACGGTTAGAGGGAGCGATGTTAAAACAGCATGCCAGGAAGCCTGCCCAACAACAGCAATAAAATTTGGCGATGTTAACGAAAAAGAAAGTGAATTTGCAAAGTTTCGAAACCACGAACTTGGCTATTATGTTCTTGAAGAATTGAATGTGCGTCCAAATGTAACGTACATTACTAAGCTTAGAAATACTCATTCGGAGGAAGCATAATTGAATATTGATTACACCATAGAAGCCCCAGTAGTAGAAGGGCGTCTCACAATCGGTGAAATTGAACAGCTTGTTGCTGCACCGATGGAGACAAAACCGGATAAAAAGTTTTATATAGCTTTAAGTATTTCGGGTTCGTTTTTACTATTTGGTGCTGTTTTACTCGCTTTAAGTTTTTATAAAGGAATCGGTCTGTGGGGAAACAATCAACCCGTGGGTTGGGGTTTTCCCATCGTAAATTTTGTATTTTGGGTTGGTATAGGCCATGCCGGAACATTGATCTCTGCAGTACTCTTTTTACTCAGACAAAAATGGAGAACAGGTATAGCGCGGTTTGCGGAAGCGATGACAATTTTTGCCGTAATTTGTGCCGGTATTTTCCCGATAATTCATACCGGACGTCCATGGCTTGCAGGTTACCTTTTCCCCTATACAAGCCAGCATGGTTTATGGGTTAACTTTTCTTCCCCTCTTGTGTGGGACGTATTTGCGGTTTCAACCTATCTTACCGTTTCGTTTGTTTTTTGGTACATCGGCTTAATCCCCGATTTTGCGGTAATGCGCGATAGAACAAGTACAAAAATTAAAAAAACAATCTATTCAACTTTTTCACTTGGCTGGCGGCACTCACACCGTAACTGGCAACATTACGAAAAAGCATATATGCTGCTTGCCGGTTTTGCTACACCGTTGGTTTTATCGGTTCACACAATTGTTAGTTTCGACTTTGCCGTATCAATACTTCCCGGATGGCATTCAACTATATTCCCGCCGTATTTTGTTGCCGGAGCAATTTTTTCCGGGTTTGCAATGGTTGTTACAGTTTTAGTCTTCGTAAGAAAAATTTTCGATCTCGAACACATTATTACCCTCAACCACCTTGAAAAGATGAATAAAGTTATTCTCGCTACCGGTATGATGGTTGGTTACGCTTACGGTATGGAGTTTTTCATTGCTTGGTATAGCGGCGTTGAGGTTGAACAATTTGTTTTTGTAAACAGGGCTTTTGGTCCTTTTGCATGGGCATACTGGATTATGGTTAGCTGTAATGTTTTAATACCTCAGTTATTTTGGTTTAAGAAAATTCGGCGTTCGGTTCCGGTAATGCTTATAATAGTTATTTTCGTTAACGTGGGGATGTGGTTCGAACGGTTTGTTATTACCGTAACTTCTCTGCATCGTGATTTTCTTCCTTCAAGCTGGGGATATTTTACCCCTACCATTTACGATATTGGTATCCTACTCGGCAGCTTTGGTTTATTCTTTACCCTCGTTATTTTGTTCACAAAAGCTTTGCCGGTAGTTTCTATATCCGAAGTTAAAGCAGTTGCCGAAGGTGCACAGCCGAGCCATGGAGGTACACACTAATGAATAATAAAAAGTTTTACGGTTTAACAGCTTTATTTAATACTCCTAATGAGATTATAAAAGCCGCAAAAAAATTGAGCAGCGAAGGTTATACAAAATTTGATGTTCATACACCATATCCGCTTCACGGAATGGATGATGCTATGAGATTAAAACCAAGCAAGCTTGGTTATATAACTTTATTTTTCGGGTTAAGCGGCGCAGCATTGGCATTGCTGTTTATGTATTGGACTATGTCGATCGATTATCCTATGGTAATTGGAGGCAAGCCGTTTTTTGCGCTCCCTGCATTTATTCCAATTGCATTTGAAGTAACAGTTTTGCTTGCAACATTATCAACCGTAATAGGAATGCTTACATTTTTCTTCAACTTTCCGAATAATAATCACCCATTGATAGGCACTGATTATTTACGCTCAGTTTCGGTCGATAAATTCGGAATTGCGATAGAATCTGATGACGAAAAATTTAACAATACTGCAGTGCGTGCCATGTTCGGCAGTCTTGGCGCTGTTAAGGTTGAAGAAATTTATTATCCCGATACGGAAACATTTCCGCTATTTCAAAAGAAGTTTATTTTCTTATTGCTTACCTTTGCTGTTATAACAAGCGGAACTACCTATTTTGTTCTAAATAAACTTATGTTTATGCAGCCATTTAGTTGGATGATGTTACAGGATAAGCTTATTCCCCAAGAAAAAAGCGAATTTTTTGCCGATGGTTTTGGGATGAGAGTTCCTGTTGAAGGCACCATTGCAAGAGGGCATAAACCTTATGAGTTTAAAGGTGAAGTAAATCCTTCATCATTCCTAATAAACCCAATAGTACCTTCAAAAGAATCGATGATGCTTGGTAAGAAAAAGTTCCTAACTTTTTGCTCTCCGTGCCATGGCAATTTTGCCGATGGCGACAGCCGGCTCCGCGGGCAATTTCCGAACCCGCCAACATTACACACAAAACGGGTTAGGGATATGGTCGATGGACAGATATTTCACATCATTACAAACGGACAAAACATAATGGCATCATACGCTTCGCAAACATCCGTTGAAGAAAGATGGGCTATAGTTAACTACGTTAGAGCTCTTGAAAGAGCAAAGAATGCAACTCAATCAGATTTAGATGAGATAAAAAAGGAGTCTGCAGCTAATGGCAAGTAAAGTTTTAGAATACCAGAAAAAAAGTTTGCCGCAGAGCATGAATAAACTCGGCTGGATTTTGTTGGTTGTAGGAGCCATTGCAGGTGCTGCAGCTTTTTACCTTGATACAACACGGGCACTATATAATTATTTAATTGTATACATGTTTATAATGAGCATAGCCGTCGGCTCATTGTTTCTTATTGCGCTTGAGTATGTAGCCGGTGCAGATTGGAGCGTTCCTCTTAGGAGATTAGTTGAATTTTTTGCGGCGTTAATACCTGTAATGTTTATTCTCGTTATTCCATTATTATTGAACATCCACACTTTATTTCACTGGTCTCACGCGGAAGCTGTGTCAACCGATGCAATTTTACAAGGAAAATCAGCTTATTTAAATTCTACATTTTTTATAATTAGAGTTTTCGGGATACTTATTGTGTGGACTCTTTTCTATCTTCTATTCACTCGAAATTCGATGAAGCAGGATATAACAAAAGATCAAAAACTTACAAAGCATAATATTTTGTTCTCTGCAATATTTATTCCTGTTTTCGCTATAACTATAACTATTTCTTCTATCGACTGGATGATGAGTCTTGAACCGCACTGGTTCTCAACTATATTTGGCGTTTACTATTTCTCCGGCACTTTTCTCGCTGCCTTAGCTGCATTAACTTTGGCGGTAATCTTCTTAAATGAAAAGGGTGTTTTTGGAAAGCTTTTAATCCCCGACCATCTTTACAGCCTCGGTGCGTTGCAATTTGTGTTTATAAATTTCTGGGGCTACATAGCTTTTTCGCAGTACCTGCTAATTTGGTATGCCGACTTGCCCGAAGAAACAGTTTGGTTTTTGCACCGTTGGGAAGGCGGCTGGGTGATTGTATCAATACTATTGATCTTTGTTCATTTTGTTGTACCTTATGCAGTGTTATTATCTCAGCCGGCAAAAATGGATCCGAAGAGATTAAAATTTGCAAGCATCTGGATTTTGTTTGCCCACCTACTTGATTTATACTGGCTGATAATGCCAAACATGAGTTCAGGCAAAGAAGGAAGTGTTCCTTTCGGCTGGATAGAACTTGTTTTCCCGGTTGCGTTAGTCGGACTAATAATTGTAGTGTTTACAATGCGTGCAAAGAACAAAAATATTATTCCGATTGGCGACCCGAAAATTGAGCGCGGTCTTGATTTTCACTTGTAAATTTGAAAATGTAATTAAAAAGTTTAAAGTAATAAATGATAATCCGGCAGGATAGGTTTTACAATGAAGAATAATCCGATATTAAAAGAAATAAAAATATTACTTGAAGATAAACCGAAGTTGTTCATGCTTCTTTATCCCTATATGCTCGTAATAGCTATAGCATTGGGTGTTTATTTTGTTTTGAATTTAAACGATGTTGCAAGACAAAGCGTTCCGCCGAAGTTAGCCGATACGACCGCAGTTGTTGCAGACTTATCCGTAATAGCAGCCAAATCGGTACCGGCAGCAGATTTGAAAGCTATTTCCCAGCCATCACCGGAATTAATTGAAAACGGTAAACAGTCTTTTCAAAAACTTTGCGCCTCTTGTCATGGTGAGAGTGGTAACGGGGCAGGACCCGCCGCGGGTGTGTTAAACCCGGCGCCACGAGATTTTACATCGAGTGAAAACTGGATAAACGGTCAGTCTGTAACCGGTATATTTACATCCATGGAGGAAGGTATACCGAACAGTGCAATGGTTGCTTATGATTATCTTCCAACTGAAGAAAAATTTGCACTGCTGCACTACATAAGAAGTACATTTATAAAAAATGCACCGAATGTAACTACAGATGAGATCGCGGCGTTAGATCAAACGTATAATCTTTCCGCCGGAGCAGAAGTACCTGCACAAATTCCGGTGGCTGATGCAATTAATCTTATTGGCAATGAGCATAACAAAGAAATAAAAAAATATGAATCGCTTTTTAATGAAATAAAAACTGAGTCCGTCCCGGGTTCGTTTTTATTCCAAAGGGTAAGCAACAGCCCGGTGCAAGTTTTGTCGATTCTTGAAAAATCTTCCGATTGGAGAAAGAGCGTATCATCATTAAATGATTTTTTGCTCGCCAATATTGGCGCACTATGCTTTAACCAAACTGTCTATAATTTATCGGCAACTGAATTAGAAACCCTTTATACTTATTTACAGAAAAAAGTATGATCCGCCAACGAGGAAATATTATACTGATGAAAAGCTGGCTTACCGCAAGTCTGCTTATTTTGTCTGCCTTTAATTTATTACCGGCAGATGAAAAAAAAATTGAAGTTGGAATTGATGAACAACTTGGTAAAACTATTCCTCTTAACCTTACTTTTACCGATGAAAATAATCACCGAGTTCAGTTAAAAGAGCTTATAACGAAACCGACCGTTTTTGCTTTTGTTTATTATAATTGTCCAGCAATTTGTACGCCGCTAATGATAGAATTGGCAGATGTTACTAATAAATCCGATTTAATGCCGGGCGAAGATTATAACATCATAACACTAAGCATGGATGAACATGAAATATCAGCGGATGCAATTAAAAAAAAAGATGACATTATTATTGGTTCAGAATTGGAATATTCGGGTAGTTCTTGGACTTTTTTAACAGGCGATAGTGCAAGTGTAAAACAGCTTGCCGATGCTGTCGGTTTTTATTTTGAAAGAAAAGGCGACCAGTTTATTCATACCGGCGCATTAATATTTATTGATAAGAGCGGCAAAATAACCCGTTACCTTTTCCCCGGTTATAATAGTAAATATGGTTTTTCAATTCTTCCTTTCGATTTTAAAATGGCAATAAATGAAACAGCGCAGGGAAAAGCAGTTCCCACAATATCGCGAGTTCTTCAATATTGTTTTAGTTACGATCCTGAAGGGAAAACTTATGTTTTAAGTGTAACAAGAATATTCGGCGCATTTACTTTAATATTGGCTGTAATATTTTTGGTCTACTTAACGGTTTCAAAAAAGAAAAAAAATCTAAATTCGCACTTAAAGGTTTAATGTATGGCAAGTGAAACGATGGCTGTAAAAGCAAATGGTTCCGAGCCGAGCTATCTTGAGTATCTCGGAAAGGGAAGAGGAATAAAATCCTGGATATTCTCTGTCGACCATAAACGCATCGGACTGCTGTATCTGGTTTCGATGCTCACGTTTTTTTCAGTCGGTGTAACATTCGGTTTTTTGATGAGGCTGGAACTCATTGCCCCCGGCAGAACGATAATGGATGCACAGACATATAACTCGTTGTTCACGCTTCACGGCGTAATAATGATATTTTTATTTATCATCCCCGGGCTGCCTGCCGTTTTCGGTAACTTCTTTTTACCCATTATGATTGGTGCAAAAGATGTAGCATTTCCAAGGCTAAATTTATTTAGTTGGTGGCTGTTCATTATCGGCGGTTTACTTGCTGTAATTTCTATTTTATTGCCCGGAGGCCCTGCCGATACTGGTTGGACCTTTACAATTCCTTACAGCGTTCGGACAGGCACAAACGTAACTACTGCATTAATAGCGGCATTTATACTCGGCTTTTCATCTATACTAACGGGAATAAACTTTGTAACAACTGTTCATCGTTTAAGAGCACACGGTATGAGTTGGTTTAAAATGCCTTTGTTTGTATGGTCTTTATATTCTACGGCTTGGATTCAGGTACTTGCAACTCCTATCATCGGAATTACTCTTTTACTCTTGGCAATTGAAAGATGGTTCGGCGTGGGAATTTTTGATCCCTCACTCGGCGGCGACCCGATTTTGTTTCAGCATCTGTTCTGGATTTACTCCCACCCGGCTGTTTATATTATGATTCTGCCGGCTATGGGTGTTATTACAGAAGTAATAGCTGTATTTGCACACCGAACGATTTTCGGTTATAAGTTTATTGCTTTTTCAAGTATGGCTATAGCTCTTTTCGGTTCAATGGTTTGGGCGCATCATATGTTTACGGTCGGTATGGATGTGGATACCAAAGCCTACTTCACGGCGGCAACCATGGTGATTGCGGTACCGACCGGGATCA
>JAIOIM010000529.1 GCA_019912505.1 Ignavibacteriaceae bacterium | reverse complement strand
CTTTTGAACGCTACACATTGAAATGGATTGATGATCCAAGGGGTTATTATACAATCGACTTAAAAACAAAAAATGTTCCGATAATATATAGAAATTTATCTGATTTTGTATCATCTTGCCATCCAATACGGATTATAGCTTCATACACTGAATATTTTTATATTGAAAACCATCAGTGTAATACATATTGGGAAACCCATACTCCTTTTGCTGAGAACCCTAATAGAATTGATGGATATATTGAGCCGGTAATTTACATTATAAGACAATCACGTATGAACAATTCTACACCCCAATATTCAAAAATGCTAATACCTGCTGATGGAAGATTTGAATGGAACGCTCGTTTTGGAATTTTAAATCCATTCGGTGGAACTCGAGTATTACCAGTCTGGGAAAAAGCCGGTTATGACAGGGTTTCGGGATATCATACACTGGAAATGGTCCTTCATAGTTTAGCTGGTGTAGAGAACCCTTCTCAAATTAATTTGGGATATAAAAATACACCTCCGTATTGGGAAATGATTTCTGAGATTGAGGGAGACAGTAAAGATGCCTTCCGAAAAGGATATAAGTAAATTTTCTCTCCATGGAGTAATCCGAATAATCAGAGAGAAAATCAGGCTACAGTAAACTTCACTATGGAATTAGAAAATGAATATACAAATGGGGATTGCTATTTAAAATTCTATATTGCCATTCCTTCAGATTCTAAACCATCTAAACCTGAAAATTTAAAAGTTGCATGTAGTTCTAACTCACATCCTCTTTTAACCTGGAATTCAAATGATGAACCTGATAAATATGGTTATGTAATTGATAGAGCGGAAGGAAGTGGGGAAAATCTGGTATGGGAAAATAATATTGCGACCGTAACAACGACAAGTTTCATAGATTATGAAGTCTCGATTAATCCGGTTTTTGAAGACGAGGTGTCATATCGAATAAGTGCTTTAGATACACAAGGGAAATTATCCATTCCAAGCTCAACAGCTACTATAGGTGATGCAGTTTTGCATAAATTACCCAGTGAAAGTAATGGGTTATATGATTTTGTTTTGGAGAATGCTTATCCCAATCCCTTCAATCCGAGCACAACCATTAATTACCAGATACCGAAAGACGGTTTGGTAACATTGAAGGTTTACGACATACTCGGCAGAGAAGTAAAAACACTGGTTAACGAATACAAAACAAAAGGGCGTTACGAAGTAACCTTTGACGCCTCCCATTTAGCGAGCGGTTTGTATATTTACGAAATAAAAAGCGGAGAGTACAAGGCATCGAAAAAGATGACTTTGGTTAAATAAATATTCTCTACATTCATAACAAAAAAGCCGGACACTGCTGCCCGGCTTTTTTTATTCAATCACAAAGAATATTCATAGTGCTTCTAGTTATTCAATTACCAACTTATGTTCTGCCACAGGTTTGTTTTTTGACGTTACATAATAGAACGCCGGAATTACAAATAAAGTTAATGCAGTAGAAACAAGTAGACCGCCTATTGCAACCACACCAAGCGGCATCCGCATCTCTTTACCTGCATCACCAATACCAAGCGCCAACGGAAGCATACCGAGTATAATTGCCACTGTCGACATCATTATCGGTTTAAGTTTCAATGGGCATGCAATTACAAGTGCATCGTGCGGAGTTTTACCTTCTTCGCGCCGCAACTGGTTTGTGTAATCAAGCATCAATATTGCATTGTTTACCACAATACCAATAAGCATGATGATTGACATGAGCGATGTAATACCAAACGATATGTTTGTAATATAAAGTGAAAAAATTACACCGATCATCGCAAGCAAAACCGTCAGCATTATAAGCACAGGCTGCCAGAAACTTTCCAGAATTGCGGCAAGCAGCATATAGGTTAATAAGAAAGCAAGTATAAACGCGAGCATCATGTCTGCAACCATGTCGTTCATCATTTTAACATTGCCGCCCCATTTTATTGTATAACCTTCCGGCAGATCGATGTTTGAAAGACGTTTGTCTACCTCATCTGTAACATCACCGAGAGGGTAGCCTGCAGCAGGTGCGCCTGTAAAGCTTATTGTGGTAAATTTATCGCGGTGCAATATTTTTGTGTAACCGGTTGTAAATTTAACATCCGCAAGCTGCGATAAACGCATGGCACCGAGTATCGGTGATATTACCGAAATATTTCCAATTTTTTCAGGGGAGTCAACCGAGTTATCATTTAGTGTAACCGTTATATCATATTCGTTGCCATGTTCACGGTACTTTGACGAGATCATACCTTCAATTGATGAGCGGAGAGTTAATGCAACATCTGCAACCGATAGCCCGGCGTCTGTAAGCAATTCCCGTTTTGGATAAACTGTAATTTCTGGTTTACCCGCCCGCGAACTTTGGTCGAGATTCATCAAACCGGGTACATCTTTTATATCAGCCATAATTTTATTTTTCAAGCTTTCAAGCATCGAAAGATCTTGCCCCATAAGAAAAAACTGCACAGGCGAGCCCGGACCGCCCATGTTGCTGGCAAGGTCAACTTTAATTCTTGCGTTGGGTACATCGGAAAGGTCTTTAACAAAAACCGACATCATATCCTGGATAGCGATTTCGCGGTCTTTGGCATCGTTAAGTTGCACCGTCATAAGCGCCATGTTTGTTCCGATGTCAAGATCGCTTTTTTTACCGAGATCGGTTAACATTGATATAACCTCCGGGTGTACTTTAATTTTATTTTCTATAGCCATAAGAGTGCGCCCGGTTTCATCAAGATTGTATCCTTCCGGCAATTCCACGCCTATTGCTATTTTTCCATTATCGGTAACCGGTAAAAATTCAAAACCCAACTTCGGTCCAAATATCCACATTGTTAAAAAGAACAATAAAAATGAACCGCCAATAACACCCCAGCTTATCGGTCTGCTTTTTAGAACGGCTTTTAGCCAGTTATCATATGTGTTGATGAAGAAGCGTTCCATTTTTTCAATAGCTTTCGCCATCCTGTTCTTCTCTTTTTGCTTTTCAGGTATTAGAAGTGAAGCAAGCATTGGGGTTAAAGTAAATGACATTATAAGTGAAAAGATGGTTGCAAAAACTGCCGCAAGTGCAAGCTCAACAAGCCAGCGCCCTACGAGCGAACTCATATTTGCAATTGGTAAAAACACAACTATATTTGTTAGTGTTGATGCAAGCACCGCCACGGTAACTTCCGAGGTACCTTTGTACGCAGCCTGCTTTGTACTCATTCCCATATCTTTGTATCGGAAAATATTTTCAATTACAACCACAGAGTTTGCCACAAGCACACCAACCGAGACCGAGAGCCCCATCAGCGTCATCATGTTCAATGATAAACCGAACATCTTTAGAAGCATAAATGTTGAGATGATGGACGTGGGCATTGAAAGTCCGACTATTATTGTAGAACGCAAATCATGCAGGAAGAATAATAACACAATTGATGTAAAAATTATTCCAAGAAATACGTTGCTCATTGTATCATTTACAGATGCTTTTACAAATACAGAAGCATCATCAACAATTTCAATGTTCATTCCATCCGGAAGTGAAGCCTGGATTTCCGGTAATGAACTGCGTATTTCATCGGCTACTTCTACAACATTACCGTCAGGGCTTTTTATAATACCAAGCTTTATTACGTTATCATCCCTTTGTTTTTTTTCATTGTTAAAATATACCGCCCTAACTCTTATGTCTTTACCGCCGTCTTCAACCTTGGCAAACTGCCTCAGTTTTTTGGGACCGTACGGGGTAGGGAGTTGCACATTTCGCATATCCTCAATATCGTGAAATTCTCCATCGAGTCGGACAGTATATTCCTGATCGTTTAACTTAAAGTAGCCGCCGGGAATATTCATATTATACGCGCCAAGAATTTGCATAAGCTGCGGAAGCGAAATATTATTTTCATATACAGTCCGGTTATCAAGAGTAACGCGGATTTCCCTTTCCTGCCCGCCGGTTAAAGATACCTTTGCCACTCCGGGTACTTGTGAAAAGCGGTCTTTTAAGTTTTTATCGGCAACTTCATAAAGCTCTTTTAAGTTTTGCTTACCGCTCAATACAACCTGTACAACCGGAAAGGCTTTCAGGTCAACTTTTTGGACGGTAGGCGTATGCGCATCTTTAGGAAGGTCGTTAATTATTTCATCAACTTTATCCTTAACCTCCTGGTTAGCTATGTTCACATCCTTACTAAGTTTAAACTCCATAATTACAACCGAAAAACCATCAAGCGAATATGATTCAACTCTCTCTATTTCGCTTATAGTGGAAACGGTTTCTTCAATGCGCTTACTGATAAGGGTTTCTATTTCTTTTGGTCCTGCACCGGGATAAACCGTAGTAATGGTTACAAACGGAATTTCAACATCGGGCTGCAGGTTAAGGTTTAGTGTAAAATAAGCCAGTGCACCGAAGATGAGGAAAACCAGTAACCCCATCGTGGTCATTATAGGTCTGTCAATTGAAATTTTTGCAAGAAGCATATTTTAATCCTTTATTTAATCACTTTTATTTTTTTACCGTCTTCAAGGAGCGCTGAGCCCTGAGTGATTATTTTTTCACCCGGTATTAGTCCGGTTTTTATTTCGTAATCAAGTCCGCTGTCGTTACCATTGCTCACATATCTTTTAACAGCTTTGTCGTTCTCTGCAACAAAAAGATATGTGCCGTTTTCATCAGTATTAACAAGGCTGCGCTGAATAACAACTGCTTTAGGATTTTCGTATGTAAGAATTTTAATTTCATTAGTAACGCCACACATCAACTCACGCGCTCTGTTATCAAATTGAACTTCAACAGAGAATGCTTGTTTATAGGGGTCGCTTACCATTGCTACTTCGGTTACTTTGCCGTAATGCTCTTTGCCGCCACACGAGACGATTGCGCTCATTCCTTTTTTAATATTCCTAACTTCCTCGGAAGACGCCCATAGATTTGCTTTAACGCGGCTTAGCAGCGACACGGTAAAAAGATGAGTTTCACTCTTTACGTTATCGCCTTCGTTTACCATTATATCTACAATAGTTCCGGCAAATGGAGCCTCCACATATAAAAGCTGGCGCTGAGCATCCATATTTTGTTTTGCAACAAGATATTGAACTTCGGCTCCGTCAAAGTTTGCCTGCGATGTTTCGCCTGCCGCAAGAAGAACTTTCATTCTTTGATAAGTTTTTTCTGCATTTTCAAAAGCGGCTTTTGCCTGTATGTATTGCAGCCCGGGGTTGTCTTCCGCCATCTGAACTACAACCTGATTGGCGGTAACATTGCTGCCGACTCTTACATTTATTTTTTCAATTTTGCCCCCGACAGCAGCGCCTTTCGTTGCTTCTTTAATTCCGCTTAAACGGGCAAAGTAGCTGTAGTATTTATTAAAATGTTGAAGTTTTACAACGTCAACTTTTACCGGGATGCCTTCTTCCTGTCTAATTTGTTCAATACTTTTTGCTTCTTCTTTTTGTCCGCCTCCGCATCCAATTGCAAGCAACATAAGCGCCGACAATAATATCGGCAACACTAAAATTCTCTTTAATAACATAAGTCTGTTCTCCTTAGTGAGATTATAAATTATTTTCAATTTCATCGTTTATTCCTTTTCAAAAATGCTAATGTAATCATCAACCGATTTGCCGAGCAGTTGTTCAATTTCTGATTTCGCAACTATATAATCGTACACAGCCTGCAGACGGTTTGTGCGTGCCTGTCTTAAAGCAACATCAGCATTTTCAATTTCAAGCTGGTTGCCCGCACCTTCTTTGTAACGAATTGTGGCTATTTCAAAAGCACGCTGTGCAAGTTTTACATTGCGCTCCTGTGCATCAAGCAGCGACTCAACCCTTCTTAATTCGTTTAATTTCTGTTTTACCTGCGCTGAAATAAAATCTTCAATTTGATTTATCTGGCTGGCGGTTTGTTTAACCGTTATTTCAGACTGTTCAACACGGTTTTTTGATTGCCCGCCTTTAAATAAATTTATTTGGAATGTAAGTCCTACCATTGCGGATGAGTAGTTGTTAAACTTAAAATCTTCGCTGGAACCGGCATAAGAATAATTTGCAAACCCGTAAAGCGAAGGCCAATATTCGGAGCGGTCCAAATCGATAAACGCTTCGTCAACATCTTTTTTAAGACGCAGCGATATTAAGCTGTAGTTTGATTTTAAAGCGGCTTCCACCGATTCATCGGCAGCAGGTATTGAATATTTTTCATATTCAAGTTTGCCTGTTACATCTATTTCTTCACTTTGCTCAATGCCCAGTATAATTTTAAAACCATCTTTGGAGTTTTTTAATGTATTCTCCATTTGAAGTAAAACCGGACGAATGTTTTCAACTCTTACTTCAGCCTGCAATAAATCAAACTCCGAGACCAAGCCCTCTTTTTGATATGCCTTTACGTTGTTTAAATTGTCCTGTGCATTTTTAAAACTCAAACTTGTAACTTCGTAAAGATTTTTTGTCAGAAGCACCCCGTAAAAAGCTTTCTTAACACTTAATACTGTTTCGGAAACTACTCGTTTTAATTCCTCATGTGAAAGATCAAGATAAATTTTTGATGCGCCTATGCCGTTAAATACCGCGGAATTAAAAAGTGTTTGAGTAAGCTGAACTTGTGCTTGATAGTTATTAGCCTGAGCAAACGATTGCAATTTATTATCCATCGGTAAAAACTTTTTGGCATCGTACGGAAGAACATTTTCGTCAAAAAGAATACCGTAAGTTGCGTTTGTAAGCAACGCCTCAAAATCGGGAAAAGACATTTTTGGCTTTTGCAAGTAATGAGAAAAATTTGCCGATAGATCAACACTCGGCAAAGCATAACCGAATGCTTCATCAACCGCAGCCCCGGCTTTATTTACATTAAGCGTTGCAATAATTATATCGCTGTTATTTTTTAAGGCAGTATTTATAGCTTCTTCCAGAGTTAAAGTTTTTGACTGTGCAAGAACAGTCACTGGTAAAAGACTACCAACTGCAAGTAAGAAAAAAAGAAGTATTTTTTGTTTCATGTGTTTTTTCATATCCCACTCAATTTAAGTTACTATTATTGTTCATTTTAATTTTTCAAAAGCTTTGCGCTATCAATTCCGGAAAATATTTCGCTTTCGTTTTAAAGTTTTTTCGCGGTTCTTTCATCATTTACAAGAATATTATTTCCATTCCATCAGCATTAACGCGTGCGCGGGTATATGCTTCAATTTTTTCGATACTATAATAGGGCAGTATTATTA
>JAIOIM010000528.1 GCA_019912505.1 Ignavibacteriaceae bacterium | reverse complement strand
TAGCAGGTTTATCAACTCAAATGGTTGTGTCGCTTGTAGACTCGGCGATGGTTGGCAGGTTAGATAATGCTCAATATGCTCTGGCTGCAATGGGTATTGGCGTACTTGCTACATGGGCGCTTGTTAGTTTTTTTTCAAGTCTTGCAACAGGTACGCATGTTATAGTAGCGCGTAAATTCGGCGAGAAAGATTACATAGCTTGTGGAACTGCGTTAAACAATTCTTTAATTCTTGCGGTTGTAATTGGCTCTATTGTAGCGTTGCTTGGACTCTTTGCGGCAAAGCCTTTAGCGCAATTATTTGCCGCCGATGTAACCGTAGGTAAATATGCGGGGGAATATATTTTTTATAGATTCCTCGGTATACCTTTCTTTTTAATATCTGTTTCGTACCGTGGTTTTTATTTTGGTATAAGTAAACCAAAAATATTTATGATTTCCGGAGTTGTTACCAACCTGTTGAATGTTGTATTTAATTATATATTTATTTATGGCGAATTCGGTTTGCCTCAAATGGGTCTCGCCGGAGCAGGGCTTGGTTCAACGCTTGCTACAATGTTTGATATGTTTTTTTATTTTGCGGTATTAATGCTTCCCCGCTATAGGAACAAATTTCAAAACTTTAAACACTTTACAATTGATTGGGAAGTAATTAAAACAATTTACAAAATAAGTCTACCTGTATCGTTTCAAAATGTTTTTATTCTTTTGGGTTTTTTGTCGTTTGTAGCAATTACAGGATTAATCGGCACAACGGAACAAGCCGCAACTCAAGCCATTATAAGCACGTTATTCATTTCTTTTTTGCCGTGTTTTGGCTTCGGAACAGCAGTTCAGACATTAGTAGGCAACAGCCTCGGGTCGGGCAAAATTACCCTTGCAAAAATCTATGGTTTTGAAACAGCAAAGATTGCTACTTATTATACAATCGCTTTAAGTTTTATATTTATTCTTTTGCCCCAGTATATGTTATTAATGATAACTACTGATAAAGTAATTATACAAACTGCCGTTAACCCGATGCGTATTGCGGGCGTTGCACAAATTTTTTATGCTGTTGGTGTTGTACTTGCAAATGGTTTGCAGGCAGGCGGCAAAACAATGTTTGTAATGTTGGCTGATGTGCTGACGAACCTGCTGATCTTTGTTCCCATTGCCTATTTCCTGGGCGTTTATCTTGGGTTAGGTTTAACTTGGGCATGGGCGGCATTACCATTTTATATTATATGTTATTCTTTCTCAATTTATATTAAATTTAGGTTCGGCAGTTGGAGTGTTGAATTGATTGCTTAATTTGCCGAGAATTCCAACCGTCATTTGAAAAAAATTATGCATGAATGCTGGATATTGGAAATATTTATTCAGAAATTCATTTAAAAACTGCTTGACATTATTTGCGAATAAGAATATCTTTTGACCATGAAATTATTACTTACAAAAGTTTTAGTCGTATTAGCCTTTTTCAGCACTGTTTTTGCAGGCGCTTTTCTCGATTATTTTCAAGCTCGCTCGGAGAATGAAAATGTTAGGCTTGAGTGGAAAACCGGCTCGGAAGAAAACCTGTCTAATTTTGTCATCGAAAGAAAAACTTCTCAAAGCAATTTTATTGATATTGCTGTCATCGAACCTAAAGGCGATAACTCACTTTACACTTACGTAGATGAATCCGCATATAAATCAAACGATTTGATTTTTGTTTACAGATTAAGAATTGTTGAGAAAAATAACCAATTCACCCATTCTTCCCAAGTATCAGTTTCAACAAACCTATCCGGCTTCAAAAGAACATGGGGCAGCATAAAAGCCATGTTTAGATAAGGCTTTTTAATGTCCGCTCCTTTTATAATCCTTCTTTACATCGGCAATGAATAAATTATTTTATTCAACTATTACCCTTTTTACTATTTCAATTTTTCTACTTTTTCTTGGCGGTTGTGCAAGCTCTAAAAAATTTTCTTCCGATAATGGAACTGTGTGGGGAAAATCAACCAGTACAATTCGTGTCAATCTTTTCAATTCAAATCTTGAGTATTCATTGACTGCTGTCGGCTCGATGTTATTGGTTGTCGATAACAAAAAAGAAGCCATCATAAATAAAAATAATGTATTAAATTTTAGTGCCGAAGGTGAAAAGGTAGCACTCACAATAAAGGGGAAAAACTATATTGGTTCCGAAATAAGATTATTAGAAGCAAATGATGGACAGAATTTATTTATAGATGGAAAACAGTTAACCGGTTATGTAAAAGTTTTATCAAGCGGCGGCAAAATTTATTTTGTAAATGTTCTCCCGTTTGAAGAATATTTAAAAGGCGTTGTACCAGCCGAGATGCCTGTTGGGCAAGGTACTGAAAATTTTGAAGCATTAAAAGCTATGGCAATTTGCGCCCGTACCTACGCGGTTATTAAAATGAATAATCATGCAGCCATATTCGATTTATATGACAGCGTAAGCGATCAGGTTTACGGAGGTGTTAATCGGGGGAATGAAGTTTCGGATAGAGCCGTAATAGAAACCGCTGGAATGATTTTAACATATAACGGCAACCCGGCAACTACGCTATATTATTCTACTTGCGGAGGAAGAACAGAAGACGGTAAAAATGTTTTTGAGTCTGCAGATTACCCTTACTTAGTCAGCCATGATGATTCATCTCCGGCATATTGTTCTGTTTCTCCAAGATTTGAGTGGGAAGAAAATTATTCCGGAGACGAACTTATAAAAAGATTGACTGCCGCAAATTTACTTGACGCAGGTGTTAATACTCTTAAAGATTTACTCGTCGTAAGCCGATTTGAATCAGGTAGGGTTAATCAGTTAGACTTTCGCATTGAGGGTGCAGATGATAGTGAAAGAGTGGTTTCAATTTACGGTAACAGAATTCGGGGTATTATTAGAAACTCCGATAACTCAGCTATGCTTAACAGCAACTGGTTTGATGTTGTAAAAACCGATGAAGGAAACTTTATACTCAAAGGAAAAGGTTACGGACACGGCGTCGGGGTGTGTCAGTACGGCGCTATGACGCAATCGAAACTCGGTAAAAAGTATAGACAAATTTTAAATTTTTATTATCCAGGTACTTCATTAAAAAAATATGATTCAAACTAAACTGCCTATATATCTTGCATCCAAATCGCCAAGACGAAGAAAACTTTTAAAACAAATGAACTTAAAGTTTAAAGCGTTCAATGTGGAGATGGATGAAAAAATAATAAAAAAAGATTCACCCGCTGAAAATGTAAAACGGCTTGCAAATCAAAAATTGCAGATTGCAAAATTATCGGTAAAAAAAGGGATAATAATAACTGCCGATACAATTGTTGTCCTTAACGGAGAAGTGATTGGGAAACCAAAAAATAAAAAAGATGCGGGCAATATATTAAAAAAATTAAGCGGGCTAACTCATAATGTTTTTACGGGTGTTTCTGTTTACAACTCTGAAAAAAACAAAACCATAACTACTTTTGAGAAAACATCGGTAACTTTTAGGGCATTAAGTAAAAAAGATATTGATGATTATATTGCAACAGGCAGTCCGATGGATAAAGCCGGAGCGTATGGAATACAGGATGATTTTGGCGCAGTATTCATAACCAAAATTAACGGGTGTTATTATAATGTAGTCGGTCTGCCTGTTTCAAAGCTGTATTCAACTCTTTTAAGGATTATTTAATTGCTCGAAAAAATAAAAAAGAAAATTTTAATTTCACTTGCCTTCGCGGGTTTAATTTATTTGGGGTTTACAATTTACGCCGACTTTAACAATGTTGCCGGTGCGTTCAAATCTTTTAACTGGCTTCTGCTGCCGCTGCTTCTTATACTTTCTTTTTCCAATTATATTGTCCGTTTTCTAAAGTGGGATTATTACTTATCAATATTAAAAGTTCCCGTAAAAAAAATGGATTCGTTTTATATTTTTATGTCCGGTTTAATAATGAGCGTTACCCCGGGCAAGTTTGGCGAGGTGTTAAAAAGTTATCTTGTTAAACAAATTGCAGGCGCCCCCATAAGTAAAACTGTACCAATTATTTTTGTAGAACGGATTACAGATGTTGTGTCGCTGATACTTATAGCCGTTGCCGGTGCATACT
>JAIOIM010000527.1 GCA_019912505.1 Ignavibacteriaceae bacterium | reverse complement strand
CGAGTATTCTGCAACCGGCGAAATTATTTACGATTTTATAAAGCAGACAAATATTATCACGCTCGATAAAAATGAGGCTGAGTGTATTTACGCTGCAATAATGACCGACACAGGTTCATTCCGCTTTGAGAGGACTTCCCCGAAAATTCATTTAATAGCCGCAGACCTTCTTGAACTTGGGGTAAACCCCGGAGATGTTTATGACAAAATTTATGATCAGGGAAAGTTCAGCAGGATAAAATTATTAGGGAGTGCGCTTGCTTCAATGAAACGCTGCGGCAAAGTGGAGGCGATTTGTTATATGGTTATTAAGCAAAAAACATTTGAAGAAACCGGCGCCGAAGAATTTGATACCGATGGTTTTGTAAATTTCGCTTTATCTGTGGATGGTGCAAAAATCGGTATGATGTTCATCGAACTAAAAGATGGTTTTAAAGTAAGCTTCCGTTCTAAAGGCACAATACCGGTTAACAAACTTGCGGGTGTGTATGGCGGAGGCGGTCATGTTAACGCAGCGGGTGCAAGACTGCACGGCAAAAAAATGGACGAGATGCTTTCCGGAATTCTTTTGGAAGCAGAAAAGTATTTATAAAAAAAAGGTATGTAGATGTTAAAATTGAAGGTTCAAATCGGGGCAAAAAAAATTTCTTATAACCCTCTTTCAGTAAGTCTTAAATATTTAATCGAAGAAAAAAAACTTCGGCAAAGTTTGGATAATCTTGTTAAAGTATTCGGGTTAAAATTATCGGCATTGCAGGTCAACAATTTTATGTCGGAATCCGGCGGCGAAATTAGAGTTGCGAAACATGCCGGCAAACCAGATGAGTTAATTATCTCAAGAGTAAAAATAGATACAAAATTTTCGGTTGACTATTTCCGTAACCACGTGGCAGGGTTAGTTGCCAATTTAAAGGATGAAGAAATAAAATATCTTCATATTTTCATTCCTGCATACGAACCGTTTAAAAAATATTTTGAAACCGAAGAATATTATTATCAGACGTTTATGGAAGGCGCATTTCTGGGGGCTTATTCGTTCGACAAATATCTCTCAAAAAAAACGAGCAAACAGCTTGAAGTATATTTTTATGCAGCCAATGAGAAAAAATTAAAATCAGCATTAGCCAATTCAAACAACGTCATGGCTGGCGTGCAATTTACACGCGATCTGCAAAACGAACCCGGTGCAAATTTAACTCCAAAAATATTCGCTGCAAAAATAAAAGCAGAGCTTATAAA
>JAIOIM010000526.1 GCA_019912505.1 Ignavibacteriaceae bacterium | reverse complement strand
CAATAAAAGCACTTACAACTTGTTGTTAAAATAATTTTTAGTTTCTGCGGCAACAACACCGCTAAGACCTAATAAACCGATTAGGTTCGGCACCGCCATTAATCCATTCATAATATCGGCAAACGTCCAAACAAGATCGAGTTTGGCAACAGCACCAACGAATACAGCAATTACAAATAAGAGCCTGTATGGTTTTATTGCCTTTGCACCGAGTAAAAACTCGAACGATTTTTCACCGTAATAACACCAGCCGAGAATAGTAGAATAAGCAAATAAAATAATTCCGGCTGACACCACCATACCGCCCCAGTTACCTGGCAGCGCAGTTTCAAATGCGGTGGAAGTTAACGGCACGCCCGTCTGACCGGATTCCATTACGCCGCTAACAAGAATTGCAAAGCCAGTAAATGAGCATACAACTATTGTATCTATAAAAGTCTGGGTCATTGAAATAAGCGCTTGTGTTACAGGATGTTTTGTTCGTGCCGCTGCAGCAGCTATCGGCGCGCTGCCGAGACCTGATTCATTTGAAAAAACACCGCGAGCCACGCCCATCCTTATAGTCATCATTATTGTTGCGCCGGCAAAACCGCCTGACGCCGCAGTGGATGTAAATGCCTCTCTTAAAACCGTGGCAATAACATTCGGCACATGATTAATATGAATAAAAACAACAACCATAGCTGCAAGCATATAAAACACAATCATTATCGGAACGAGCACTTCAGTTACTCTTCCTATACTTTTTATACCGCCCAGAATTACAAACCCTGTTGCAATTGCTAAAACAATTCCTGTAATTTCTACGGGAACGCCAAATGAGTGCTGAACTGCATCGGCAACACTATTTGATTGCACCATGTTCCCGATACCAAAAGCGGCTATCGAAGCAAAAAGAGCAAATATAACTCCGAGCCATTTTAATCCGAGACCTCTGCTAATATAATACATAGGTCCGCCGCTCATCTCACCGTTTTCATCTTGAACTCGGAATTTTACGGCGAGAACGGCTTCGGCGTACTTTGTTGCCATACCAAAAAGTCCTGTAATCCACATCCAAAATAATGCACCGGGTCCGCCAACCGCTATAGCTGTTGCAACGCCTGCAATATTACCCGTACCTACAGTAGCGGCAAGCGCCGTCATTAAAGCCTGGAAGTGTGAAATGTCCCCGGGGTTATCACCGTCATCTTTACGTTTTATTAAAGCAAGCCAGAGTGAATACCAAAGTTTTCTGAACTGTAAACCCCGCAACAAAAATGTTAAATAAATTCCGGTACCTACTAACAGAATTAAAAGTGGCGGTCCCCATACAAATTCGCTTATACTTAATAAAATTTGTTGTAACTGTTCCTGCATAATGTTCCTTACTCTTTATTAGTGAAACGGGATGATATTTTAATTTGCATGCAAAAAAAGGAAACCTTAATTAAACATCGAAATTTTATAAAAATATTTTTTTCGACTCGTCTAAAAATTAATAATCAACAGTTGTTTTAGCCGACCATAAATTTTTGTTCTGCAATATTTCAAAACTAAATGATTATAATGTTAAATAGAAGATACTGAGAGATATAAAATAAAAAATCCGGCACTAAGCCGGATTAAAATTTAAATATTTTTTAGTTACCCTGATAAATGCCGACTGTATTGCCGTCCAGATCATTTATTAACGCATAATTACCCATGGCGGGTATTGTTGTTTTACCGCGGAAAACATGAGCACCAAGCTCTACGGCACGGTTTAAAGCGGTTGAAATATCTTTAACCCGCACATGAAAGATAGTAGTATCACCCTTATCCACACCGTCTACTTTTCTTATACCTACGGTAAAGCCCCTATGTGTATTGAATAATAAATACCCGTTGCCAAAATGTTTAAACTCCCAACCGAACATTTTAGAATAAAAATCAGAAGCATTTTCCAAATTAGTTGAAGGTATTTCTATGTGTGCAATTAAATCAGATGCCATAAATTTCTCGCCGTTAAATAGTTAATAGAATTACTTAGTTTTATTGTAGTTATAAATTTATTCAGTTTTTAAGAGAAATCAAATCGATGCGAAAAAAGAAAACAGAGGGGCTGTTAATACACAGCCCATAAAACAATTTATTAGTGTCCGCTGCCGCCGATTAGTAAAGCCGCTTTTCCGTTCGGTCCATCCACACTTATTTTTGCTGAAACCGGTTTTACCACATTTACTGTATCATTGGTATCATATATTAAAAATGAAAACTGAGTCCATGATCTACTTTGCGTATCCGGTAGTGTTAATGTAAGATCACCCTGCCCAGCAACATTTTCCCCTTGGATAGCTACGCTAATTGATGTTCCGGCAGACAACGGGTTTCCGTTAAGATCTTGAACGTAATACGTAAAATTTTGAAATCCCGCATGAGGAACATCTATAGATGTCGGTGTGACCGAAACTTCAGGCGATCCGCTAAAAAGAATAACTACCTCGCGTGTTAATGTCTTTTCATTTTCATCCGCAGTTTTTGCCAGAATTGTAGCAAACCCGGGACCAAAAACGGGATGGTATGGCTTGGGATCGGCTGATATTAAATCAACGGAGCCAATGCCTTGTGCATTTGTTAAAGCAGAACCTTCAATTATGCCTCCCGTAGATGAAAAGTATACCGAAGTACTCGGGCGAACCGGATTCGAAAATTTATCGCCTACCAAAGCTGTGATAGCATTATGAAGATTATAAATATGCCAGCCTGGAAAGTTATATGCTGCAGGAACAATGCTAAAATGCGCCGAATCGGGCAAACCGCCGTGAATTGAAATAGCAACCGGGTAAGAAGATATTTTTTTTCCGCGATGAAATATATCTGCAATAATTTGTACAACACCGGCTTTAAAACCGCTTGTTAAATTAACTACTGCAATACCAGAATTATTTGTACTAACACTTGGCGGGTCCAAAACTTCGCCGCCATTCGGGTGCGAACCAAATCTGAAGGAAACATCTACAGTATGGGTAAGATCAATCGGAACGCCTGCGCTGTCCTGAACTTCAAACACAATTCGTGCTGTTTCCTCCGAACCGCTTTCCTTAACGCCAATAACCGGCGAGGTTAGATCATTTAACCAGATGCTTTTAGGCTCCCCGGAAGGATTTGAATTTGTGCTCTGTTTACTAAGTTGAATAATTGGAACCGATACACCTTTTCCTTTGGGCAGAAATAAAGAAGTGGTGTCCATCAAATAACCGTTTGCCGCAGTTAGTAAAGTAAGGTTTATGCTTGAAGTTAATGAAAATGAACCGGAAAATTTTCCCTGCGTATCAGTAGTTAAGGTTAGTTCTTTCGGTCCGCCCGTTACAACAACACTTGCACTCTGAATTGGTGAGCCTGAAATATAATCGATAATCTGTCCGTCAAAAGTGGATGTTTCACCGGTGTCCCCCGGTTGGTTTCCGTCATCCACCACAACCTGGTTTGCTTCTTTGCAGCCGTTAAGAAGGGCAACAGCAAAAATAAACACAGCTAAATATTTTAATGCGGCGGTTAAAATGTTCATATTCATAGCTTCAGCTCAAATAATTAATAATTACAAAATTAAATTATGCCAGTCCGCAAATAATGTCAAGATGTAATCAGCGGTATTCTTTTGGCAATTATAACTTAGGACAACAACTGTACCGTGATGAAATACTTTTACTAAAGACATTAAAGAAAAAATAAAAATATACGTGCAAGTAATATTTACAAACTTGTGGAAAATATAACAAAAAAGGGGGGATTAAACC
>JAIOIM010000525.1 GCA_019912505.1 Ignavibacteriaceae bacterium | reverse complement strand
CTTTACTTACAGCAGTAATATTATTAAAGATGGAAAATTTTATCTCGGTGCAGCAAACCTGATAGATTTAAGCGGTAATAAAATAAGCGGCTTCCCGGAAATCCTATCCAACTTCGGAATTAGTTATTCAAAAAGCGGTTTGATTGCAAAACTAAACGGGAAGTATGTGGGCGCATTTTACAGCGACAACTACGATGGCAAGTTAGAAAATTATCTCGCGGCTAACCCTGGTTTTGTTTCTTACACCGATAACAAAAACGACGCATACTTTACCGCTGATTTTTTTGTGAGTTATGAAACAAATATTCTAAAAGCACTAGGCAACACAAAAATATTTTTTCAGGTAAACAATATATTTGATAATCTTTATTCCGCATATGCAATAGGCGGTGAATTTTTCCCCGCTGCAGAAAGAAATTTTTTGGCTGGGCTTCAGGTGGAGTTATAGTTATTTATAGTTTAATAACTCATGTTAGGAAGATACTGTAGCTGAATGCCCGATGTCTAAAGATTGTGCGAAAGTTATGGTTTTTATTTATCCAAGATGGTATAGAATAAAAATAGCAAAACGAAAACCGTTGAAACGGTTCAAGTCTTGAATAAGATTTCATTAACACCTCGATTAATCGAGGTGTTAATGAAAATAATATGCCTATCAATCTTTTCACCTGTGCGCCATTTTAATATTTTGAAAATATATAATGCATTCAAAAAATGTTTTGGTGATTATCTTGTAAAGCTATTATTTACTCAATCCGCCGGATACTATAAACGTCATTACTTCTTTTGCCCCCGCGTTAATCAGTTTAATATTATCTTTTGGCGCCACAATTAAATTGCCTGCAAAATTGTATGCCTGCGGAATATAAACAGCAACTTTATCTTTTTCGCCGAACAACGACAAATCATCTTCTGTTATAAAACCAATCAACTCAACCGATGATTGACTTGAAACTTTGACTAAAACCGGTCTGTTAAATTTTTTCTTATCGCCTACAAATGCACCGGTTAAGTCTTTTAACGATGTATAAAATATTTTGATGAGGGGCAGCCTGCCGAAAATGTTATCGACCAATTGTACAACGCTTTTTGTAAATACATTAGACGCGATAAACCCAATGAGTAACACTACGGCAAGAGTAATTAAGATACCGATTCCGGGGAACTTAAACGGGAAAAGATTATCAATACTTGCAAACATCCAGTAGAATACATAAACGCTTATAGTTACCGGAATGATTATGGCAATTCCTTCTAAAAAGTATTTTGTTAATTTTTTCATAATTTCACTTTTTAAGTTATGTTACAA
>JAIOIM010000524.1 GCA_019912505.1 Ignavibacteriaceae bacterium | reverse complement strand
CCCTGCCCGCATAGTTTTAACACACATCGCGGATGAAGATGAAAGTTTGGTAAACTCATTCATCAACCAAAATAAAAACCGGTTTTTTGTTGATTCAGCGTTTGATGGATTTTCTGTAACAATTTAAGTGATTCAATCATCCAACCATCCTTTAATTACTTTGTTAAATGTGATATATTTACAAGTCTAAGTAATCAAGTTATAAAATGAACATAGAAGATTTTCAAAATAAATTCGGAATTATAGGACGCTCGAAAGAAATTCGCGATCTTGTAGATATTACTATGCAGGTTGCCAGGTCTGAAATATCTGTTCTTGTATATGGTGAAAGCGGGGTTGGTAAGGAAGTTTTTGTAAATGCGCTACACGGTTACAGCAGCCGTGCCGATAAAACACTTGTCAGCGTTAACTGCGGCGCCATCCCGGAAGGCATCCTCGAAAGCGAGTTATTCGGACATCGCAAAGGGGCATTTACCGGCGCGGTGGAAAGCCGAAAAGGATATTTTGAAATTGCCGATGGCGGGACGTTATTTCTTGATGAAATTGCGGAGATGCCTTTAACTACACAGGTAAAACTATTGCGGGTTCTCGAAACGCAGGAGTTTATGCGCATAGGTGCTGAAACTGTTACAAAAGTAAATGTTAGAATTATTACCGCCACAAATAAAGACCTTCAAACCGAGGTTGCCGCCAAGCGGTTTCGTGAAGATTTATATTTCAGATTAAAAGCGGTTACTTTAAATATCCCACCGCTTCGGAGTAGAAAAGGAGATATAGAGGCTCTTGTAAATGCTTTTTTAAACAATTACTCGGAGACTAATAAAATTAGTCTGCCCATAATAACAAATGACGCAATAGAATTATTAAAGAATTACAACTGGCCTGGTAATGTGAGGGAATTAAAAAATGTAGTTGAAACAGCAGCCGCCCTTAGCAGGTCATCGGTTTTAACCTCGGCTTCGTTTGAATCTATTATGACGATTAACTTACACGAAGATGAAAAACGGCATCTGCCAATTTACTTAAAAAGAACACCCGAAGAAGCAGACAGGGAATTATTATTCAGAGCATTATTCGAAATAAAAAAGGATTTGGTTGAACTTAAAGATATAGTGTATCACAGTCAGAGGGAAGTTTACACAAGCGGCTATCCATCGGTAGATCAGGTTATTCCGTTGGACGAACTTGAAAAAGAAGCGATTAAAAATGCTATTTTTGCCGCGAAAGGTAATAAACGGGCTGCTGCAAAACTATTAAAAATAAGCGAGCGTACTCTTTACAGAAAGATTAAAGAATATGGAATTTAATAAAAGCCGGTTTGTTCATTTAATATCTAAAATTAATACGATTACAAAAGTGAGTGTATATCTCGGATTGCTGTTGTTTATCGTTTCGTCTGTGATTAATTTTGCAGGGTGTTGCACATATTCTTTTACAGGCGCATCTGTCCCCGAACATCTTAAAACAGTTGCTATCCCTATTGCTGATGATAGAAGCGGGTCGGGTGAGCCGGGCATAAGAGAAATGTTGACTGATAAACTAACACAAAAATTTATTGATGATAATACTTTGCAAGTAGCCGAGAGGTTAAGTGCAAACGCTATTGTTGAATGTACAATAGTTTCGTTATCGGATGCTCCCGCTATCGTATCGGCGGGTGAAACAGTTGCTACAAGACGCATCACAATACGCGTTCATGTAACGTACAGAGATATGGTAAAAAGAAAAACTGTTTACGACAAAGATTTTTCTAATTACGGAGATTATCCAGGCGGGGGAACAATTAATGATCGTGGAAATGCTATCGAAGAAGCCATTGATAAAATTACAGATGATATTCTTTTAGATACTGTTTCAGGATGGTAAATAACCTTTTAAGGAAATAATGTTTTATGGATGAGTTAGTTTTAGTAGCGTATTTTTTATCCCTCTCAATCTTGTTTATTTTTGGCTCGCACGGGTTTATTATGATGTACTACCACCGCAAGTACAAAGGAGTAAGCCACAAACAAAATACAACTTTTGAGCCTACCGAGTTTGTTACAATTCAGCTTCCGCTTTATAATGAGCTTTACGTTGTAGAAAGA
>JAIOIM010000523.1 GCA_019912505.1 Ignavibacteriaceae bacterium | reverse complement strand
TTTTGATGGAAGGGGGCGCAATGGGCGGTTAAGAAAATCGGTGCCGATGTCAAAATAATCATTAATTATATTTCCGGCGGCGGCGGTAAATGCGGCTGCAAGGGCTGACAGTACAACATCACCAAAATTAAAAACTCCCCGGTAGCTAATTATTGCGGCGCCAAAAACAACTGCAACTGTAATAAGTATATTCAGCGGTCGTGTAATCTCAATGTAGGCTTTAACTTTTTTGGTTAATTTCATTTTCAATAATGATTATAAATATGTTGTTTAATATAAGAAGCAAAAATTAGAATTCATTTACAAGTCCGAAGTGGATTTTACCGTCTGAAAAACCATCGCCTTTAGCCAGAGCGAAGCTAACACCAAGAACACCAAGACCGGTTTCAAGATTTAAACCAACGCCATAACCAATTTTAAAGCCTTCCTGTTTTAATATTGAGCGGCTTTCATCTGCGTTGCGTAAATAATAACCGGTATCAAAAAAAGTGAATGCATACGTTCTACGCGACATTAAAAATCTATATTCAAAATTTGTCCAGCCAATACGCGAACCAAGAAATTGATCTTCGCGGTAGCCGCGCAATGTATTTGTGCCGCCCAAACGAAATAAATCACTATTCTCAAAAAATGCGCCCTTTAGCTCGCGCCAGTGTAATGAAACCGCAATCACCTGCCGTGTAAAAAACTCAAAGTAAGCGCCGAAGCTTACTGAGATGCGCTGCAAATTTATATTTGTTTTTGTAGCGGCATTAATAAACTCAGATGGTCCGAATATTTTTTTACGGCTGAATAAATAAGCGTTTATAAATAGCAGTCCCTCGCGCGGGGCGTATGGATCATCGCGGGTATCAACTTTAATATTTACGCCGGTAGTTATTGATGAAGAATGATAGACTGTAAAACGTGGAGTCTCGGAAATTGTCGGGATTATTTGCTCATTCCCGACACTCACTGCGGCTGTTATATCTTCGGTAGCAAGGTATTCCAAAGAACCTTCAAATCGCCTTTGAACATAGATAGTGTCCTGTTTTCTTTGAAAGGCGGAACCGGAAACATTAAACGGATAACCCAAAAGCCACGGCTCAAGATATTTTAATTCTAATTCCTGTGAGTAACGGTTAAACTGCTGCCACCTAATTGCGGCTGCGCGTCCGGTACCAAACAGATTTCGCAGACTTACATTTACAAGTCCGGTTAAATAACCCTTCTCCCCTTCCTTTGCACCGGGAATGTACCCGATAATGCCGTCAAAATTATTTGTTTGTTTTTCTTTTACATTTATTAAAAGCACACCCTGCTTCTGCGAGTTCAGAAGAAATTGCGGGGGTCCAACTGGATCAAAAAAGCGTAAACGGTTTAACCGCCTTGGAAGTTCATCAACTTTTTTTTGCGAATAAATCTCACCGGCTTCAATTCTTAATTCGCGAACTATAACATAGTCTTTTGTATCTGTATTACCCGTTATTACAACCTTATCAATAGTGCTTTTGTTTCCCTTTAAAATTTCAATGTTGATATCTGCGTAATGGTCTTGGTCGGAACTATCGATGATATAATTAATAGAAATTATTTTTACCGAAGCAAACGGGAAGCCGTTGTTTTCATAATAATCGGGCGTCTGTGCAATCGTCTCTTCAATATCAATTTTGTTAATTATCTGCCCTTCCAAAAACATGAAAGATGAAATTATGTCTTCGTTTAATAAAGAATCTTTATCGATGAAATTAATTTTTTGAATGTAGGTAGGCTCGCCTTCATCCACATTAATTTGAATTGAAACTTTTTGCGAGTCCTCACTCAGACTGATATTCGAGTTGAAAATAGGATTAAGATAACCCTGATAAGTTAGATGCCGGGCAATGTTGGTTTGAATTGTATCGGTAACACCCGGATAATATTTTGTCCCGCTGTTAACTCCACCCCAGCTTAATAAAGAACTTTGGCTGAAGGAACCGGTTGTGGTTATATTAATTTTGTCAATAACCTGGGCATAACAATTTGAAAAAAAAAAGAAAAACAGAATTAAATATTTACTGAGGGGTAACATCTACTATTTTCATTTTTTTGCCGACGGGGTTGCAACTTATTTTTTCGGCAAGTTCAAAAGCATCAATTTTAGCAACGCTGCAAACACAAAGTGAGAGGGAATTTAATGCACCGAGAGAAGCTGCAAGCTTTACGCTCTGTTCGAATGATAAATTATAAAACCAGCCATAGACGATGCCCGCAGTAAACGCGTCACCGCTTCCGGTGGAATCAACAGCATCAACTTTGAAAGGATCAATTTCAAAATGATAATCGAAATTGTTTGCAAATGCGGTTTGCTTCCCGTTTGTTAAAAAAGATTGTTTCACTCCCCTGCTGTACAACTCATCAAGAAATGCAATTTTTTCCTCTTTACTTTTTAAATTTAAACCGAGAGAGGTTTCAATCTCTTCAACATTATTGTGCATTACAGTTGGCATTGCGTTAATACAATCTTTTAAATGTGCGCCGTAAGTATCGCAAACAGAAATTTTATCGTACTCATTTGCTTTTTTTATTCCAAAGGGAAAAATATCATCAGCGAGTGGCGAAGGGGAGCTTCCCGAAAAAACAACGATCTCACAATTTTTTATCATCTTGTCTAATTTATCTTTGAATTCATCCGATTCACTTTGAGTTATAGCGGGGTTTTCACCGAAACAGTATGTATATTTTTTTATCGATTCATCAATTACTAAAACAGCGTCTCTTGTTTCCCCTTTTGTTTTTATAGTTGTGAATTTCAATTTTTCATCACGCAGCACATCCGCAAATATTTTCCCATTCGTTCCGCCCGTAAAAGTAAAAATTAAACTTTCGGTATCGAGATGCTGAAGCTGCCTGCTTACATTTATCCCTTTACCGCCAGCTGTCAAATTTACTTTAGCGTCTCTATTTTCGCGGGCAAATAAAACTTGTTTGTAAAAATATCTTCTTTCGAGCAGCGGATTAATTGTAACTGTTAAAATCATTTTTACTGTCTATATCTATATGAGTCGCCGTACATCGGAGTAATAAGCCTATAATCGTCAAACCCGGTTTCATCAACAAAAATAAACTGACGGTTTAAATCATAGTACTCCCAAATTTCGTAGGGCTTTGTATTAAATTCAAAAGGATGCCGGTCAACATTATCGGGCGGACCTAAAATAATAAAAACCATACCTCTATCGGTTTTCCAGCCTTCGGTGTAGTGGGAAAACTTTTCGTTGGCGTATGCAACACGCCGATAATATTCGTCAAAAATTGGGTTGTCTTCGGTTTGGGGTGTTGGGTCTTTTGTTTTCCAAAAATCAAGATATGCTTTTATTTTTTCATCGCGATTAATGGCTTCTTCTATTTTGTCTATTTCCTCTTCCTTTGCGATATAAACAAGTTGCTTGGCTGCTTTGTCTAAATCTTTTATTGATGATGGAACTCCCTGCCATCTCGATAAAAAAGTTTTTTTTGCGGCGCCTATAATTTTATTATCCATATCAACCACGGTTAATTGAAGCAGATAATTTCCGAGCCCAAGTTCTATGCTGTTTACGGTAAAGAATATTTTTGTTTTCCCCGAATCGATGTTTATCACTTCTGTAGAATCGTAAACGATGTTTTCATTTTCTGTAATTTTTGAATTAATTTTAACTTCGTGATGTGTTCTGCTATAAACTTCAAAGTAAAACGGAATACCATCTTTTTTTGAAAAAACATTCCGGTTAACATTAGGGAGAATTTTATTGCTCCCTTCAACAACAGTTTTCCTCGCAATTAGCATAATATCGCTTATCCCGCTGCCGCTTGAATAATCTCGAACTTCAAACAAGTTTTCGGTTGATGATTTTTGTTTTGAATCTTTGTCTTCAATTTCAGAGCGGATTAAATAAGCACCCGGGCGGAGGTAAAACGAGCGAAGACTTAAATTAAAGTTGCTGCCGGAAATAGTCTGCTCAAAATTAACAACCTCAACTTTTTCGTTAAAAGTTTTTTCGCTTATTAATGTCGATTTGTCATCCGTAAAAACGGAGATTGTAACAGAGTAGCCGGCGCTAAAACCTTTTTCGGATTTTACAAATTGAATTTCGTTGTACGGCACTTGGATAAATACATCAACTTGTGTCTGGTTTACTTTATCCCCCGCAAAGTTTAGAAAATCTTGATAATAAACTGCCTCCCGCTGTTTATTTTTAAACGAGCTCTCAACTTGCGCCAATAATTGTAAGTATGCGAGCAGAAAGATTATAAAAATAAATTTTAACTTCATTTTATTTCTCACTTTCCAGGTACAACTTTTCCGTAAAGGTCGTATTCTTCATGGTCGTATATTTCTACTGTATAAAATTTGCCCGGTATTAGTTTTTTTGATTTTACCGGAATCAGTACTTCGCCGTCCACTTCTGGAGCATCTCGGTACGAGCGGGCAATATAAAAATCACCCTCAACTCTATCAACTAAGATTTTTAACTTTTTACCTACAAATTCTGAATTCTTTTGTAAAGAAATGCTCTTTTGCAGATTCATTAAAACATCTTTACGACGTTCTTTTTCCTCTTCCGAAATCGGATCGCCGAGAATAAAACTTGTAGTGTTTTCTTCAACCGAAAAATTAAATACACCAATTCTATCGAACGCAGCCTCTTCAATAAATTTATGGAGTTCTTCAAAGTCTTTTTCTGTTTCGTTCGGATAACCAACTATAAATGTCGTCCGAATAGTAATATCAGGGATACGCTCCCTTAACTTTTCTATAAGTTTTTTTGTTCTTTCGGCTGTAACACCTCGGCGCATCGAACGAAGCACTTTATCCGAAATATGCTGCAAAGGAATATCCACATATTTACATACTTTGGGATTGGCTACAATAACTTCAATTACATCATCCGGAAAGTGGGAAGGATAAGCGTACATAAGCCTGATCCACTCTATACCTTCAACCTCACTAATCTTGTTCAGCAGCAACGCGAGTGAAGGTTTATCGTATATATCTTTGCCGTAATCGGTTGTATCCTGTGCAATCACTACCAATTCTTTTGTACCGCGCTTTGCAAGAAATTCAGTTTCTGTCACAAGCTCTTCAATTGGTTTTGAGTGATGCTTACCGCGCATTATAGGTATTGCACAGAAAGAACAGGGGTGGTCGCATCCCTCGGAAATTTTTAAATAGGCTGAATGAGAGGGAGAAGATAAAACGCGCTCGCCAAGAAGTTCATATTTTAATTCGCCGCCAAATTCTTTTACAATCTCCTCATACTTTTCAGTACCAAAGTAAACATCAACTTCGGGCATTTCTTTTTGAAGATCGGCTTTATATCTTTCGGATAAACAGCCTGCGACAATCACTTTTTTTAGTTTTCCGGATTCTTTTAATTTTACCGCATTTAATATTGTATCAATAGATTCCTGCTTAGCGGCTTCAATAAAACCGCAGGTATTAATAATAACAGTGCCCGCTTTTGTCGGGTCATCGGTTAGCTTAATATTGTTTAGCTTTAATTGATTCATTAACCGTTCGGAGTCAACAGTATTTTTTGAACATCCGAGCGTAATTACGCTTACTTTATTATTATCTTTTGTCATTCATTTACAAAGTTATTCATCAAAATATTTTTATTATAACACAACATATTCAAGATAGATATATATAACCGGGGAGATGTAGAGCAGCGAATCAAAGCGGTCGAATATTCCACCGTGCCCCGGAATTAGAGTCGAGGAATCTTTTACGCCTGCGTCTCTTTTAATTAATGATTCAATAAGGTCGCCAAGCTGTCCAGTAATTCCCACAATTATTCCGAAAGCAATTATTGTTGTCCATGAGAGGAAACCGAGCACTAAAAATTTAGCGGCAATCATTGTTAAGACTGAAAAAACAAAACCTGCAATTGCCCCTTCCCAGCTTTTCTTAGGGCTTACTCTCGGAAATAATTTATGTTTACCGAACCTGACCCCTATAAAAAATGCGGCAGAGTCGCATAGCCAGATTGAAGCAAGCATTGCAATTATAATATATCCGCCGCGTGCATAAAAATCACTTTCAGCCGGATAAATTTCTCTGATGCTAATTAATGCTCCGGAGAGCATTCCGATATACATTACACCGAAAAGTGTAGTGCCAATGTTATTAATGGCAGAACCGTTATTCCGGAATAAATCATATAATGTTAGAATAATTATCCTCACAAGAAAAAGAGTATATAAACTTACAAAGTGATGATAATTGTTTACTAATATTAAAAAGATCGTTATTAGCCCGAGAGGCAAATTTCCATTAATGCCTCTGTTTTTTGCAAGAGAATAAAACTCGTAAAATGAAACAAGACCGACCATCGCCGCAAAGAGGAAAAAATATAAATTTCCTAAATAGCATAATGCCAGAATGAGCGGGATACTTATAAACGCAACGATTACTCTTTGTGCAGTATTGCCCAAAGACATTATTGGTCATCGTCCTCACCGGTTTGCTCGCTTTTTATTTTTTCAATAAATGCAAGCGCCGATGCTAAATCTTCTTTTCTTACAAAAAGTTTTACAACCGATAGGTCGCCCGATCCGGGGAAACTCCTATCCTTTTGAGATAGAACTGCGGCTTTAATCTCGGCTCCGAGAAGATTATCGCGCATCATCTCGGCTTCGTATTCCATGTTGGTAGTAAATGCCAACACCCAGTTTTCCTCCGTCCAATCTTCCGGTTTTGTGTAATACTTGTCATCTAATAATTGAGTTTGACAGTCGGGGCAAAAAGTTACACCTTCCGTGTACTCATATTCGCAATTAGGGCATACCGGCATAAATCCTCCTAGGTCTGTTTTGTGAATAATAATAATTTATTACAAATATCAGTGCTGCAAAAAGCGAAAGCAACACAGTAAATAAGATAAAAGAATCTTTTAACTCAACAACGGTTTCCATCTTCGTACTAATGATGTCTGCGTTGCCAACCATAAAATAAATAATAACAGCCACAAAGTTGTTAAAAAAATGGAGTATCATCGGAATAATTAGCGAATCACTTTTGTAGGCTGCAAAACCGAAAAACATACCAAGTGAAATTAACGGCAGCATTCCGTATGGGCTAAAGTGAAACAGACCGAAAAATATGGCTGTAATTAGCGCTGCATAAAACGGACGCATTTTTATTTGAAAGCTGTTTTGAATAAATCCCCGGAAAAGAGTTTCTTCCGATAAGGCAGGGACAACGGCTACTACTATAATAATTAATAACCCTTCAAAGACGTTGTTGGCTTTTAACAAACCGGAATATGCTTTTTCTACAAGAGCATTCATACTGTCAAAAAATACTTTGATGTCATTAATCAACTTATAATTGGCTGCCCATTGTTCGATAAAATAATTTTGGATAGCAAGATAGCTTTGCAGCAGCGGAGTTAGAATTATCATTCCAACGAGAAATAAACCGAGGGCTATTAAATCCGGCTTTTTTATTTTTATTACAACACCCACATCCTCATAAACCAATTTGGAAAGCAGCAAAGCAGGCAGAAGCATAAATAATATTTGTCCGCCCATAGTCATCAAACGAACGGCATTTACAGGGGCATTATCTAAATCCATTCCAAAAATTAAAAGACTAAGCCCACCCCCTACAAACTGGTAAAGGAAAAACCCGCCGAACAATCCGAGGAAACCCGCTCCAATGGGGTTTAATCTTGCAAATACTTCTTTATCGGTATTGGTCTCTTCGGTTATTTGTTCAATATCTTTTTGTTCCGATTCATCACCGGATTTATTTTCAAAATCTTCCATATATAAAAAAAATTCGATCCTAAATAAATGTTGAACAAATATATAAAAACAAATTGCAACCTCGAAGCGGTGGAATTCCCATATATCATTTAGTTTTTTAACAAAAAGTGGGGGTGTATGAATGAATGTTTGGATGTATGAAAGGCAAAAATATCAAGTGGACTAAAATTTCACGCCGTGCGTCCAAACTATTTCATTTGCGGTGAATATTTTTACAGTATAATTTTATTACCGCATTACATTAAATAATTTTACTATGGTTGAACAAGTTCCGCGTACTTTAAACAATACCGCCAGCGTATGACTGTGGCGGTATAATAATTTTAATTTTTATAAAATCTATCTTTTTGAGGTGAGTTTTCCTGCCAGCCCCTCATAAGCTGTTAACTCGGCATCAATTGAGCCGACGACAACTTTTGTTTTTACTTTTACCGGGATTTTCAAATCATCATTTGTAAGCCATACAATAATATTCCCTTCGCTTTTAAAAAGTCCCCCTTCAAGCACAAGCGGTTCAACAATTATGCAATCGAACTTTCCCGCAGTTACGTCAATTGTTTCTCTCCCTAAATATCTTACATCAAGATCGTAGACTTTATCTTTATAAAAATTTCGAAGATGAACTTTATCGTTCAGATTCATCTGCGAATAATCGAATGTACGCGCAAGATACAACGCCGAGACGATATCATTAACATATATAGGTATATCATGCTCGCCTTCGCTTGTTTTTGCTTTACCTTTTCGCTGATCAAAAAACGCAGAGAAATCACGACTGTATCCGCCTTCGCGTATGTGCTGTTCAAACCGCCAGGGGAACAGTCCTTCAACATCGAGATAAGTTTCGTAACGATCGCGCACTTTGTAAATCCAGTCGAAGCTTGGCACCGAGTTAACTTCAAAAGTAACATGGTAGGCGTTGCGACCAGATATTCTTTTAATCTTTGGAATTTGCATTGTTGCGATACCGGCTGTAACAAAACCGTACTTAACATCAAATGTAAGCTTTTCACCCTCTTTGAATGCTTTGTTTTCTAACTTCCTAAAATTATCCGATTGATTTTCAGCAGGCGTTTTTTTTTCATTATTGTTGCCTGCTGAAACGAGTGATGATACAAACAACATTGTTAAAAATATATACTTTATTCTTTTAAACATTTTTTTCTCCTTTTATGGGGTACAATTTTGTTATCTCCGAAATACTTTCAAATACTTCATCAACATTTATAGAACTCATACAATTCAAACGCTCAC
>JAIOIM010000522.1 GCA_019912505.1 Ignavibacteriaceae bacterium | reverse complement strand
TTAGTCCACATCCGTGAAAGAATGGCTATGGGTTAAATAAAATTAGAATGAGAAAATCCACAACCAGTGAGTCAATGGTATCAATGATCTTTTTCGTAATGAACCTAATCCGCTATGTGAAGCATGTTCTTTTTTTGTCTTTTTTACAGATCGAAGAAATGCTGCAAATTTTTCTTGCTGAGTATTATGCAGATAGTTTTGTTTGCAGAGATTCAAGATGAGCGATGTTGTACTTTTTCAGTAAACCCTAATTACACAATTCAGACAGAGCATTTTTTTACAGAAGATAACAAACAAAAGTTTCGTACAGTAATTGAGCAATTAATTAATGGAGAAATGAAAGTAATAAAAGATACTGTAGAATGGAAAAAAATGTAAAACTGTATAACCAGCCAAAGCCAATGCCCACCACGTTTGTGTTTATCTTTAAGCCGATAACTATGCGGTGAACTTGGGTAAGTTATAAATGTTTGAATAAGAACTTAGCTTGAAAGAACTCTTTATCGAAGCGGAGTGTCAATGAAACCTTTTCACTTTGGATACCGCATTCCGGATCGATAAATATCAGGTCAGTATTAATAAATACCGACCTAATATTAAACCAATAAAAGTTATCGCAATAAAACCATTTTTTTCGTTAGTGTAATTCCACCGGCAGTTAGCTTGTAAAAATAAACACCGCTCGAAAGGTTAGTCGCGTTAAATTCCGCCTCATAATTTCCGGCAGGTTTATTTTCATTTACGAGCGTTGCAATTTCATTACCAAGAATATCGTAAACTTTTAGATTGACTATTGACCATTGACTATTGACATTATTGGGAACTGTATATTTTATTGTCGTACTCGGATTAAACGGATTAGGATAATTTTGTGCAAGATCAAATGAATGAACTACATTATCATTTTTATCACCTACATCAGTAAGAATAACTTGGAATTTTGAACGCGCATTTGTAAAAGCGTTATTCAAATCTACTTTTTCCAATCCCGATGCAATTGCAAACGCAATATCAACCGAAGTTGATGCAGGGATGTCAACAGGACCGGCTGAAACAACACAAGAAATATCACCGCCGCCAGCTTGGGCTTTGCCTATTCCGCTTGTAAGCGCCTGAATTTTTTCGGCATCCGTAAAACCATCGTAAATTTGAAATCCTCCGTCGCCGCCGGGATTTAATATTCCCCAGTAGCCGTTAGCGGTATTGGACACAACGCCTGTACCGACCCACGGAATGTTCGCTCCGCCAATGTGCTGTGCATAACCAAATTGCCCAACGGTATCGTAAGCAGTAAAATCATCAGAACCATCGGAAGTTAAATCCCAGTCTATAAATATTCCGGTATACAAGTTTGTAATATCCGATGCGCTTATGTTTGAAACTGTGTATCGCAAAATTATATAATTATTGTTCGGCGCAGCCGCAAAGGCGTAGGAGCGGAGTTTAATGCTCACACCAATTGGCTGTGCTGCGTGGTTATCGTTAAAAACAGTAAGCCCCTCTTGGTCGGCAATAACCCCTGGGGTAGTAATTTTTATAGGGGTCTCCACTATAAAATCAACATTTTGAGTACTAGAATTTGCACCGCGAACAACATCCGAAATTTTTCCGTTTGAAGTTAACATCAATCCTCCTTCAAACATTAGATTGTCTCCGTCAAGATATTTAAACCCGCTTCCCTGCAGGTTAGAAGAGTAATCATTAAAACCTAAATTTCCTTTGCTTGTTATTGTCATGGCAATGTCGTTGCCTGCTTGTGTGGCATAATTCGGGTTTGCAATAACTTCTATTGGTTGAAAATCAGCGTACACACCATCGAGATAATTTATACTAAAAAGTAGTTTTGCATCTAACGGAACAGATGCGCTTAATTTGAATGTAAACTTTGCAGAGGAATTATCAAATTGCTGCATTGTGCCAATCCCTCCGGCAATAAACATTCCCTGCAGCACTTCAGAATATGCATTCTTGCTCTCTAAATATATACCGAGGTTGCTGGTGGGCTGAAGATAATTAACAAATGTTAAAGTTAATGTTATCGTTTCATTATTTTCAATAATACCGTTTCCATTTCCGCCCGGTGCATTATCGCTAAATATATAGTCTATAAATCTTACCGATTCGGATGTATTTAACGTTAATGCGTTCTGCGCATTTATTCTGCCCCTGCCGAGTAAGTTTTGATAGTTGGGGTTGCTCTGGTTTATATCATCGCTTGTCACCCTTATTTGTTCGCCAACCTGCAACGGGTTGTAAGCCGGAAACTGTGCAAACACAAGCGCGGCAAGTCCCGCCGTTAACGGTGATGCCATCGATGTTCCGCTTAAAGTTGTGTAGGTGTCATTCATCCAGGTGCTTAAAATTCCCGACCCGGGCGCAGATACATCTACGGTAATTCCATAATTAGAGAATCCAGATTTAAGATCGCCCTGATCTGTGGAGGCAACGGATAACACACCTTTGTATGCGGCAGGATAAAAGGGAGATGAAGAATTGCTATTACCCGCAGCGGTAACAACCAGGGCTCCTTTGGAAACCGCATAGTCTATCATTTCCTGACCAAATACTGAATAGCCGCCTCCGCCCCAACTGCAGTTTATAACCTTACAGCCGTTATCTGCGGCATATTTTATCCCCTCATAACCAAAAGCAATATATGGCTGCCCGGAAGAATTGCGGTAGTTGTCCTGACTGGTTTTTACCGCCATTATTTTTGTTTTAAAACCAATCGAAGCAACACCGATTCCGTTATCGGTAACCGCCGATGAAATACCGGCAACGTGGGTTCCGTGATCAGATCTGTCTTCCATCGGGTTATTGTCCGGAGTGCCTGTTAGTCCTCCGAAATCCCAGCCGATATAATCATCAATATAACCGTTAGCGTCATCGTCAATTGAGTTGTTTGGTATTTCATTATAATTATGCCAGAGGTTTCCACTTAGGTCTGGAT
>JAIOIM010000521.1 GCA_019912505.1 Ignavibacteriaceae bacterium | reverse complement strand
AATAAGTCGTCAAATTCATTCTCGAAAGCATCAATATCATTCAGCAGATTGAGTCCGCCAGCAGTAATTTCAACATCCGATTTTCTTCTATCATTATTGCAAATAGTTCTATGCAGCAATCCTTTCACCCTAAGTCTTTCCACTAGGCGCGAAACATCCGACATCTTATCTAACATTCTATCTTTCAGCAGATTAATAGATGCAGGGTGCGGATGTTGCCCCCTAAGAATTCTTAGTATATTAAACTGCTGCGAAGTCAAATCATATTTTTTTAAAAATATCGCGTTGATGTTTTGAAGCCAGCCGTGAGTAAAAATAATATTCACGGCTAACTTATGATATTCATTTCTAAAACTTTTTTGTTTTATCTCTACTTCTAATTTCATTACTATTTTTTTTGTAACTCTACATTCATATATAATGTTACGGTTTTACCAACAACCGCGCCGCCTGCTTCCATTAAAGAATTCCATTTTAAACCATAGTCAAACCTATCCAAAGCTCCTGTAATTTTAAACCCCGCTTTTGTATTTCCGTAAGGATCTTTTATTACTCCATTCAATTTTACTTCAAGTTCTATCTGCTTGGTTATGTCCCTCATTGTAAAATTGCCGACAAGCTTGTATCTGTTTTCACCCACTTTTTTCATCGATGTGCTCTTAAATATCAACTTAGGGAATTTATCTGCATTAAAAAAATCATCTGAGCTTAGATGTTCATCTCTTTTTTTATTATCAGTATTTATTGATTTAGCATCAATCTCAAACTCAATATCTGCATCTTGAAAATCATCAGATTTGGAAGTGACACTTCCGTCAAACGATTCAAAACGCCCGGTAACCTCCGAAATTATAAGGTGAGTAACACCAAAGCCAATAGTTGTGTGTGATTTATCGAATACCCAATTAGTTTGTGCATTTGCAGAAATTGTAAAAATTACGAACATCAATAAAAACTTCATCTTTTTCATAAAACTTTCCATTATTTAAAAATTAACTACCGCCAATATATGTTATAACATTATAAGTTGCAACATCTATTTTTATGTTTCAAATTATTTTCCCAAAATTTAAGTAGGTTGTGCAATGCTAACTTCAATTATTACTCAATATTTTTTTGCTTGGAAGAATGGTTTACAGCAATTCCGACTTGGGACTATATTGCCGTTTCAACCAAAGGCTTAATCCATCTAAACCGGGGAACAACACTCGCTCTGTTATATTTGCCTGGTCTAATTTATCTCTTATTTCCCATTTTAGCTTTGCAGGTATTATTACTTTTTTCCATAACTCGGGATGTTTGTTCAACCACTCATTTAATAATTTTTCGGAGTCATTCATAATTGAAAAAAACGCAAATTGATTTACAATCCTATCATCTATTGAAGGGGGCTCAAAAAATATTACAATATTTTCATCAGATAATGCTGCAAGTTCATTAAAAGATTTTACCGACTCGGCAAGCATCTCAACAGTAAAAACATTGGCGCCTTCTTCATCAAGCTGCCGCCTTAATTTGTCCGGCAACAGTTGATGTGTCTTTACATAATTTACAGCCCAAATTAAACCATCTTTGTCAAAATGGTCAATGTTAGCGGTTGCAAAATGCATTGCTACAAACGGCGAGTATGTCCAATCAAGAATTCTGGTCGGTAGACCATAATGTTTGGCAACAGAAAGCCAATGCCAAAGTGAGTCTTTTTCAACTACCTTTCGGTGTGCATACTTCTTAAAATTTCTAAGAAGGTGTTTTTCCAATACGGCATAATTTCCACTTAACCGGCTTAGTGTTGTTTCTAAAGGATATTCGGAATCGGATAATCCTCGGAAAGCAAGCTTTGATCTAAACCTTCCTAATTCGCTGTTCCATGAATTTTCAAAAAGTTCATTCTGCAAATCGTTCCAGGTTTCAATCCGCACTGTGTTTATATTTTTTGTTTTCATAAAAAAGCCTTTAAAGTTTCTCTATCTGGAAATTACAATTTTTAACTATTATAATTTAATACAAAAAAAAGATTAAAGATAAATTTTTTGCCGGAGATGACCTATAAAATATTTTTTACTGTCGACAAGAAGTGCAGATTTTTCTTTTGGAATACCTCAGTTTATATTTTACTCAATATTAATTGCGGCTAAATTAAAAAGGGAATATAATTTGGTAAAAAAAATGGCGTTAGGAATTAATAATAATTTCCGAACGCCACAGAGGATCCACGTAAGTGGAAAATACAACAATCACAATAAATTGAAAGGGAGAGCTATCTTTCAATATTATCATCGTAGATAAAGAAGAATAGTTTATACCATATTGAAAATATTTTAAATATTTATTGATTGCATATAAAATTCGAAAATGATATAATTGTAATGTTCGTTCATGAGGTTCTCCCCTACCTTATGATTTATAAGAACGGAGCCTGCGGATATCCCCCCATAC
>JAIOIM010000520.1 GCA_019912505.1 Ignavibacteriaceae bacterium | reverse complement strand
TTATAATTCTCAACTAATTCGTTGGTTGCAACTATTTCAAATCCTGCAGCCTTAACGCCATAACACAACCCGCCACAACCTGCGAAAAACGAAACTGCTTTAAGACCTGTGTTTGGTGGATTTGTAAATTGAGTTTCTAAGTTTTTTAGAACTTCCAGATATTCTTTGTTCCGTTTTGTTTTTGTAAATCCTCTGCCAGGTCTTTGAGCAATAATAGGAGCTAGGTGTTGGCTGTTTTGAAATCTTTTCTTTTTTAGTTTTAAGACCACCGTTTCATCAATTTTTTCTAATTGACTAGCAATTTTATTTACTTCCTTAACTGACAAATCAAGTTTACCAAGTTCATATGCGGAGATACGGGCTTGCTCAATCCCAGTAATGTCAGCTAGTTTTGATTGGCTTAAACCGATATCGTTTCGTCTTTCTCTATATCAAATCCCGTCATAGCTTATTTTCTTTTTTTGTTTTGATGTTATATCTTATTTTTTCTTCTGCTACCTGCATTGCTTGTAGTGCAAGGTCTTCATTTTGTAGTTCGTAAAATAATTTGTCAGAGAGCCAAGCTATAATAACATCGTTTTTTTGGTGTTTATAATACTCACCAAGCATTTTCACCTGTTCCTTTGTCGGCATACGTTTGTCTTGCTCAATTTTGCTCAAAATAGTTGGGTCAAGAGAAAGTTGAGCCCCAACCTCTCTTTGAAGAAGACCTTTTTCTTCCCTTAGTTCTCTTAATGTTGTTCCTATTGTTTTCAAGATGCTTTATTTTGACTTGACAAATATTGGCAAATATAAAAACAAATTTTCGGAAGTACAATAGTGTGTCCAAAATTTTTTGTTTTTTGGGTTTGTGTTGGGCAAAACCAAATGTGCTAAAATGTGCGGTTGGTTTTCCTGTCCTTAACCGTCAGTTTAATATTTGCATTGTCGTTTTTATGATTGCTTGTAACGTCAACCATACTTGGTTTTAGTTGTATTGCCGCCGCGACATACTCCCATGGTGTTTACTGGCGGTAGTCGATGAAAGAAGTTTCAGATTCGGGTTAGAATAACATCAACTAAAATGGTGTTGCTGCGACAAAAACTGCGGGGCAAACTTTTTTAAAAATCTGATACTTAACTGTAATGATTGGTAAAGGGATATTTAGTAAATTACCAACAGATTTTTACTATAATAATTGGAATTTATGGAATTTAGAGATTTCGGGAATGCCGGGTTTAAAGTGTCTGTTATTGGGTTCGGCGCGGGACAAATAGGCGACAACTCACACTCAGAAAAAGAAGTTGAAAATTTATTAAATCATGTGCTCGACAGCGGAATCAATTTAATTGATACTGCGCGAAGTTATGGCGCCTCTGAGGAAAGAATTGGAAAATATATTTCGCATAGGAGGGATGAGTTTTATTTATCCACTAAAGTAGGTTACGGCGTTGAGGGCGTAAGCGATTGGTCTTTTGCCGCTGTAACAATGGGTGTGGAAGAAGCTCTAGTGAAGATGAGGACAGATGTAATTGATATTGTTCACCTTCACTCATGTCCTATAGAAACACTGCTGCGCGGCGAAGTTGTTGAGGCTCTCGATAATTTGGTTGTGCAGGGAAAGGTAAAAGTAGTGGCATATGTCGGCGAAAGCGAGGCTTTGAAGTATGCAGTAGCTTCGGGTAAATTCGGCGGTGTGCAGGCTTCCGTAAATATATTTGATCAACGCGATATCGATGGCACCCTGCCCGATGCAAAAAAAAATGGAGTTGGCGTAATTGCCAAACGTCCCGGAGGAAATGCCCCGTGGCGCTATACCGAACGTCCCATCGGACATTATTGCGAAGTGTACTGGAAACGAATGAAACGAATGAACTTGCAATTACTGATGGGTTGGCAGGAAACCGCATTGCGTTTTGCTGCCTTTACCAATGGAGTAAGCTCCATAATTACAGGCACAGCAAGCATTCCGCATCTTGATGAAAATATAAAAATTGTAAGTCGTGGAAAATTGCCGGATAAATGTTACAACGGTATAAGAGAGAGTTTCAAATGGAATGACGATAATTGGCGGGGACAGATTTAATTGATATTAAATTTTGCCGCATGATGTTTTTACATTAACTTCGATTTACATTGTTAACAAATTCAAAATTGTTATTTAGTGGATGTATGTGTTTGCAGAATGTAACAATTTGTATAATGCTAACTGAGTGTTTGTTCCTTATATTACTTGCCAAAACTGTTAACACAAAATATTAAATTGTTGCTTACCAATAATGAGATGTGTCCGGTAAGTATTTCATTGAGAATATAAATTTACTCTTAAATATTTTTTATGACTAAACAGAATGTTCCCCCAGAACTAACGGCAATAATTGTCGATGATGAACTTCACGGAAGAGAAAATCTTAAAAAGATTATTGAAGCATACTGCCCGGAGTTAAGAGTAATTGGGCTGGCTGACTCGGTGCTCTCGGCAAAAGAAGTTGTAAATGTTCATAAACCCGATGTTGTATTTCTCGATATTAATATGCCGGTGCTTGACGGATTCGATTTTCTTGAGGAGTTTGATGAGTATAATTTTATGGTTGTCTTTGTCAGTGCCCATGAGGAGTTCGGTATAAAGGCACTGAAAGCGGGGGCTAAGGATTATCTGCTGAAACCGGTAAATATTAAAGAGCTTAAACAAACTGTAAAAAAGCTTGTCGCCATTCATAATAAAACTGCAAGTATTGAACTGCCGATTAAAAGTGAAAAATTAGTTTTACCTGCCGCACACGGGTTTGATGTGCTTGTAATTGATGATATAATTCGCCTTGAGGCAGACGGTTGTTATACAAAAGTTATAACAAAAGAAGGGAAGCATAAATTTGTTTCGCGCACTCTAAAAGATTTTGAGGATACACTGCCAAAAGAAAATTTTTTTAGAGTTCACAAATCTTCTCTAATCAATCTGAAGTATATTAAAGATTATTCAAACCTCAGCGGAAATTATGTTACAATGATTGACGGCAGCAAGATCGAAATATCCCGCCGCAAAGTGCCGGAGTTTATTCTAAAAATTAAGACAACACTGAAGACTGTCTGAATATGTTTAAAATTATTTTAAAACTTGCTTTAATCAGCTTTCTTCAATTTGCCTCTCTTTATTCGCAAACACCTTCATATTATCATTATACTTCATCTGATGGACTTGCTTCTTCGACAGTTTATGATATTATTCAAGACCAAAACGGATTTATGTGGTTTGCTACGGCAAATGGATTAAGCAAATTCGACGGTAATCAATTTACTACATTCAGAATAAATGACGGTCTAAATTCAAATTCAATTATCGCCATGGCAGAAGGAAAAAATGGCGAACTGTATTTTGGTAATTACGAAAAGGGAATTAATGTTTTAAAAGACGGTAAAATTCAAAATTATTTTAGTGAGATTAAGGGTAATCGCTTGACTATCTCTTTTTTAATGATTCCACGGGATGAAAATTATAAACAAACGATATACGCACACGGAATATATGGCGGCATTAATGCAATTAGTGAAAGTGAAACTATCGGATTTACAAAAATTCATCTCGATCCTTCACGGGGAGCTGTTTATAAATTAACACAACTTACAAATGGTAAAACAATTGCGGCAACTTCAGACGGATTATATGATTTTGAAAATGAGAAATTAATCAAATTGGATATTGCCGGTTTACCTAATTCCGATTTTTACTCTTTTTGTGAAGGTGATGAAGGCAGCTACCTTGCCGGGGCAAAGTCAATTATTTATCATATAAAAAATGATAAAGTAATCAAACGTTATGATGTAAAAGAATACGGTGATGTTGGGATTAGTCATATCTTTTTCGATAGTAATAAGAATATCTGGTTTTCTATTATGAACAAGGGCTTCTATTTTATTCCAAAGGGTTCCGATAAAATTATTAATATCGGAAGCAAAATGGGCTTGCAGAATTCTCTTGTAAATAAATACTTTGAAGATAATGAAGGGAATATCTGGATTAGTACATTCGGCAAAGGTGTTTACTGTCTTAACAATCTTTATCTAAAATCATATAACGAAAATGACGGATTAAGCAATAATACGATTTACTCGATAGTGAAGGAAAATTCGGGCAAAATAATTATAGGTACTTTTAATGGGATCAACATTTTAGAAGATGGAAAATTTCGTCGGATAAAAAAGAATATCGGTAAACCATTAACTGAATATATCTATGGAATCAAAAACTTTGATAATACTATCTATGTTGGAGTTTCACTTGTCAATCAAAAGGTAACAAAAGTTACTTCCGAAGGAATCAATTTTTATATGGTTGACCGGCAGTCATTTGCTAAAACCAAAGACGGACTGTATCTCTTTGGAACCGGACAGGATTATATAATCGTTAATAGAAGACTGAACTTTACTGATGAGGGAATACACTTATTTTACACCTTTAGAGATAGCTCGAATCAAAATCGCATAAACGACATTTTTGAAGACTCACAAAAAAATGTTTGGATTGCAACTGCAAACGGTTTGTGCAAATTATCCGGTTTGTCCTATACAGCGGATAAGGTTAAAGGAGAGAAATCATTTTTCCCGGATGATCCCGTATTGAATTCAAGAATCAACTCCGTTACGCAGGATAATCAAAATAATGTTTGGTTCGCGGGTGTAAACGGAATTGCACGCTATAACCTTGATAGTGATTCGGTGACAACCTATACAAATTTATTAGGGCATGATTTATCAGCTTCTAACTTCATTACTTTTGATAAGAAAGGCAGGTTATGGCTTGCAAATATGAAGGGATTATTTTTAATCGACGGCAATACAATTAAACTTCTCACCGGAAAAACAGGATTACCCTCAAGTGAGGTGCTTTCTCTTTTTTTTGATGAAAGTGAGAATTTACTCTATGTAGGCACAAGCAACGGTCTTTCATTTCTATATGTGGATTTGTTTGATAGTTATAATTACGATTCCCCCGAATTGAAAATATTAAACATTCGAGCCGGAGACTCCGTTTATACCAATTACAACAACCTTGTTTTTAAACCCGATCAGCATGACGTGTATGTAAACTTTAAGGCACTAAATTTTTCGTCTCCCGGTTCCGTTCAGTACAGGTACAAGTTAGATACTGAATGGATAATAACGGAATATGATGCTCTTAATTTTATTTCGCTAAAAAGCGGTAATTACAATTTGCAGATCATGGCAAAAGCTCAGAATACAGAATGGAGCAAACCGTACTCTATAACTTTTTCTATTCTTCCCCGGTTTGTGGAAACAGCGTGGTATGATGTTTTAATAATTTTAAGTTTTGGATTTGTTTCTTTATTACTATTTGCCTGGCGTTGGAATATCAACAACAAAAAAAGGCAGGCGGAGCTCGAATTAACGGAAAGAATAAACGAGTTAAAGCATCAGGCGCTCTCTGCAATGATGAATCCTCATTTTATTTTTAATTCTCTTAACTCGGTTCAGTATCTAATCAATTGCCAGAGGAATGAAGAAGCAAATGATTATATAGCAATGATGGCTAAACTTATAAGAAAAAATCTCGATACGGCAGGGAGCGGGTTTATTCTTTTGTCTGATGAAATAAAACGACTAAAACTTTATCTCGACCTCGAAAAATTAAGGTTCCAGGAAAAGTTTGCTTATGAAATTATTACCGGAAATGATGTTGATACAAATTTAATAATGATACCGAATATGATAATACAGCCCTTTGCAGAAAACTCTCTCTGGCACGGCATCATTAATTCAGGCAGTGCGGGAAATCTTAGTGTGAGTTTTACTTTTGAAGATGTTGAAATCGATTCGATTATAAGCAGGTCACTAATAATAAAAATTAAGGATAACGGCATCGGGTTAGCGGCTGCAAGAAATAATAAAAAAGAAGATCATATATCGAAGGGAATAAAAATTGTTGAAGAACGTTTAAAATTACTCAGTGCCAAGATGCAGTTGCCGCAGCCGATAATGTTTGAAGATTTAAGCGTTAGGTCTGACGAATCGCATGGAACTGAAATAATTATTTCTCTTCCTCCACCCCTTTACAAAAATATCGGTTCCACCCCGGACTAAAATTGAAACAAACATTTTTATAAAATATTATCATTACCTAATTCTGAAAGAAGTTTTTAATTGAACCTTTACCCACCACTGCAATAATAATTGTTATTATACTCATCGTTACTATCACAGTTGTAAATCCTATTACAACTATTTCCGAAGCTAAGTCAATTTCTTCTAAAGCCATTGCGGAGAAGAATAAAATGATAACAAATTTTATAAATTTTGAAATGAGTGCAGCGTATTGAATATTCTCTTTAAGCAGAGTATGAAACACAGCCCCGGATGATCTCGATGCAATCAAAAACCCAGCTCCGAGAATTATGGATGCTATAATCAATTTAGGGATAAACAGCACACCTTGTTGAATAAGATGCGAGAGAATTAAAAGATTCATCGCATCTAATGCGGAGTTAAGAAAGATTAGAAAAACTATAAAGAAAACAATGTTGCCTATAAAATTGTAAAGCGCAAATCTTATATCGGCTTTAGATACCGCATTTTTCCATTTAAATCTTGTAAACAGTTTATCGAATTTTAATACGGCGAGCAGTTGTATGACAATTCGTTTTGTAAACCAACCTAGCAACCATCCCAAGAATAACAATAATATGCCTGCAAATAGGTTTGGTAAATACCCGATAATCTTTTGCCAAAGATTAAAAAATAAGTCTTGAAAATTTTTATCCATTTTCTTCTCCGGTTTTTTTCAAAGGTTTTAATAACAACTTCCAAAATTGTTCATATTCCTCATATTCTTTTACCCACAAAACAGGGCAGGCACTTTGTTCTGTTATTTCCTGTGCAAGCGATCTGCCAAGGAGTAACTCAATAAAATCACCCGAGTGCCCGCCCATCAGCATTAAATCTGCCTCGCGCGATTCCTGTATTATGCCCTGAAGAACATCCATATCGTTTAATATTTTTAACTCTGCTTCAAGCCGGTTGTCTCTCATCAAAACATTTACTTTTTCTTCACGTTCTGCTTTTTCCTTTTCTGAAATATCCGGCTCGTGAACCAAAATAATTTTTATTTTACAGTTAAAATATTCTTTAAATGCAGGGGTAATTTCAGCGGCAAGCGCTGTGTGAATATCATGCCCAAACGGAATCATTATCGTTTTTATTTCTTTGTCGGGCAGCTTCCCGTGCAGAACCGCAACCTCGCACGGTGCTTTTGCAATTACACTATCTATAATTGATGAAAAAAATCGCTCCATAAAACTTGGATTTTTCTCGCGTCCCACAACCACAAAATTGCATTCTTGATCAATAACAGTATTTATAATTCCTTGCGATATTTTATGCGATACATTTAAGATTGCCCGTGACGAAATATTCGATCGTTCAATAATCGACTCTGCTTGTTTGAAAAGAGCATTCGCCTGTTCCGTAACAAACGCGTTTGCAATTAAAGGTTCGCGCTCGTGAACTTCATTAACGTGGAGAAAAATTATCTCGGCATTATTCTTTTTTGCTATCACTTCTGCAATGGTTGTAAGACTGTTGACGGTCTTATTGTTTGCAAGCGGTACTAAAATTCTGTATTCTTTTTTCTCAAGTCTTTCTAACGATTTTACTTTTCTAACATGTTCAACCTCTCTTTTTGAAGCGTAACTTTTATAAACCACTAAGCCTATTGCAACCCAAATGCTGGTTACTATCCATGCAGTGGGGCTATAGTCGAACATGTAAATTGCAAGAAATAAAAGAAATAAAATTCCGCCGATAGTTAAATAGGGAAACATCGGAGTAAAAAATCCACGGTCAAGGTCGGGTCGTTTTTTACGAAGTTTAATTAAGGTGATATTTACCTGCAAAAACAAAAGTAAAAACATTAAATCGGCGGCGGCGGCAACGTCTTCAATAGGAAGCGAAATAGCCATGGTTACTACGATTATAAGAGAGAATACTATTGAGAGGTGAGGTGTAAAATTTTTTTTGTGAACTTTCCCGAAGAATGTAGGAAAATTTCTGTCCCTTCCCATAGCAAACGCAACGCGCGAAGAAGAATAAATAGTTGCGTTCAAAGCAGACATGGTTGAAATAATACCGCCAACCAAAAGCATTATCCCGCCGCCAACGAAAAATCCTTTTGCAACTTCTACAAGTGCCGTTTCTTTATGTGCAGCTAAGTAATCCCAAGGTTTCATACTGCCTGAAGAAACAGTACCTATGGCAGTAAGCGCAACTAAAAGATAAATGGGCACAACCATTATTAACGAAAGAAAAACAGCGCGCGGAATATTTTTTTTAGGATTTTTTATTTCCTCCGAGCATTGAGAAATTACTTCAAAACCCTGGAAGGCGATAAATGTTAAACCCATTGCTTTAAATACTCCACCCCAGCCGTTTGGTAAAAATGGGTGGAATGCACTTTCCCAGTCGGGTTTACTAAAAAGCAAATTTAAGCCGAACCCGATGAAGATCATCAGTATTATTATTTTTGCTATGGTTACAAAGTTGCCGACTTTGCCGGTTTCGCTTGCGCCTCTGAAATTAATATAAGCAAAAGTAACGGCGGTAATAGCGGCAAGAATTTTTTGCGGCGATAAAAATCCCCATTGAGGCATAACAACATTAAACTCTCTTAACACAAGATCGAAGTAAGCACCGAAACCAAGTGCGTATAAGCTGCACGCAACGGCGTGTGCAAACCAGCTCATCCAGCCCGATATAAATCCGTTCCATTTCGGCAGTCCTTCCTTTACCCATAAATATCCTCCCCCTGCGTCATGGTAGCATGAACCAAGCTCCGCATACGAGAATGCCGTAAGCAGCGCGACGATACCGTTTAATGTAAATGTAATTATTAAACCGGGTCCGGCTACGCCGGCGGCAATACCAGTAAGTACAAAGATGCCTGCCCCTATCATTGCTCCAACGCCTATTAACGTAGCATCTAACAATCCCATCTCGCGGCTGAGATGAACTTCCGTGTCGAATTTTTTCATCTGCTTAATCCAATATATTCAGCAAAATTTTTTTGAAGGACTACATCTAATAAATTAAATGTATAAAAGGATTTGGTAATAATATAATCAAATATTCTTTTTATCAAAACAAAAATAATTTTTGCATTAACTTTCGTGGGAAAAAAATTTCACGCAAAGGGCGCAAAGAAAAAACCACACGCAGAGAACGCGAAGGAATAAATAATATGACCGAAAATGAAATATCACACCAAATAATTGGCGATGTAGTTGAGTTGTATAAACATCTTGGAACAGATATGCTGATAAATTTTAACACAGTTAAACTTAAAGACGGAATCCATAGAATAGTAAATAATTTATAATTCTCTGCGCCCTTTGCGAAAACCTTTGCGTACTTTGCGTGAAGAAAAGACAAAAGCTCAATTTCACGCAAAGAACGCAAAGGAAAAACCACACGCATAGAACGCGAAGGAATAAATAATATGACCGAAAATGAAATATCACACCAAATAATTGGCGATGTAGTTGAGTTGTATAAACATCTTGGAATAGATATGCTGATAAATTTTAACACAGTTAAACTTAAAGACGGAATCCATAGAATAGTAAATAATTTATAATTCTCTGCGCCCTTTGCGAAAACCTTTGCGTACTTTGCGTGAAGAAAAGTTGCCGAAAGCGAACTTTCACGCAAAGGGCGCAAAGAAAAAACCACACGCAGAGAGCGCTAAGGAATATTTGAAGTATATGTAAAACATCAAATACTCTCAATTTCAATTAAAACTCGTAAAACCCCCACATCGTAATAACCGATTAATTTCAAATACCTACCGTTAGTTTAATAATAAATACCGTTTGCTTGTTCGCTATTGAATCGTTTCGGTGTTGTGGATATGTTTAAACCCAAAACCGAAGCAACAAATTGAAAACAATAAAAAAACTGATGAGATTGTTCAAAAAAGAACAACCTAAACATGCACCTTTATTAATCATAAAAAAAGAAGCAAACATATCCGGCGGGCAGGGATATGATAATATAAAAGAGTATCTATCCGTCGAAGATGCAATTGCAGATATCGAGAACGACTCGAACGTACCTGCGGATAAAATTGAAATGTTAAAAACATCTCTAAAAAATCTTAAGAACAGAACTTCGATTAAGATAAAAAATGGTGAAATAATAATATGAAAATCCAATTATTAGTTTTATTTACCCTTGTAAATTTTATTGCGGATGCACAGGTTATTGTACAGTTTCAGCAGCCACCACAATACCAGTTTAAGTTAGAGGATATGTGGAAAGTTACATTAACAAATCCCACTGCTACGGTCTATCAGGTTTATCTTCAAGGTACCGCCGTGGAATCTGTATCAGGTTTAATAGCCGACGCGACAACCGCTTCATTTACTCTTAACCCTGGTACGCGCATTATTTCATCCTTTGATATTATGCCGATAAAAGTTAATTCCACAAACGGCAGGTATGATAAAGTAATTCAAAATATCGGAGGTGTTCCATCGGGCGAGTACGAGATTTGTGTTTCAGTTATTGATGCGAATGATGGAACTATTTTAGGCATTCAATGTCTGCAACAGGAGGTTATGAACCTTACGCAGCTTGAGCTTTTATCGCCCGAAGATAATACTTTAATAGAAGACGGAAAAGAAGTTGCAATCGTATCTCCTGTAGAAGATGACGAAAATCGTATTACACAAATTGTTAACGGTTCGTATATTGTTTTTAATTGGCTGCCGCCGTCGCCGGTTGATTTGTCACGGCACGTAAGTTATGAAATTAGGATAACCGAGATGTTAGGTATGCAATCTTCTTATGACGCAATACAATCCAATCCGGCATTTTATTTACAGGGAAATATTAGCGCAACGATATTTCAGTATCCCTCTTTTGCTCGTGAGTTTGAAAAAGGGAAACATTATTCATGGCAGGTAAAAGCCTACTTAAATGGAGTGCTGATTTCTACAAGTGAAGTGAGGGAATTTTCCTTCGGAAAAACCGAGTCGGGTCAAATTCAAAAAAAACCTGCAATGCATTCGGGTCTTCCGGGCGGACTTTCCGGTTTAACTCGCGGCGAATATTCAAATTATTTTAATACAGCAGCTCAAGATGGGGGATTTGAAAACAACTTTGTTTTTTCGGGGACAGGTAAAATTGAAACTCAGGCTGCACGCAGAGAAGGATTAAATTCTGAAGTTCCCGAGCGGTTTACTAATCTTGAACTTTACCCTGTTCTCACAATATACGGAGCACCGTTTTCATCAAATATTCTTCTTTCATCCCAGCAGGAGGCTTCAAAACAAAACTTAAACAGCTTTGGTTTAAAATTTGATTTAGAGACACTCAAAAGCAATCTTACCAAACGGCTGCAAGATAAAGCCGGAGATGTTATTCAATCAGAGTTGGAAAGCAAAAAAAGCGAATTAGAAAATATGACGGCTTTACAATCTAAGGTGGACGAATTAAGTGAAGCAGGCGGGGGACAAGAAATAGATTCATTAAATAAAATACTCGCATTGCTTGAAGAAAAAGTCGGATCGGCAGAAGCACTAAAATCTGAAATTGAAAATATAGGAAACCCTGAAAATCTAAAAGAGAACCTTGAAAAGTTTAACCTAATTTCGGGTTTCGAAAGCACTCTCATGAGTATTCAATCATTCGGAATCGGGACAAGCTACCCGAGTTACACACCGTACACACTCAGCGGCGTACCAGTTAGCGGGGTAAATATAGAAATAACCCCGGCGTTTTTTTATCTTGCATTTACCGGTACTTTAAACCAAAAAGCAATTACCAATACATCATTTAAAAGAAACCTTTTTGCAGGACGCTTTGGGATAGGAGGTAAAGATGAAAGTCATCTTCACTTTACCGGTTTATATGCAAAGGATGATGAGTATTCTACAATTATAGACCCCAGTAATTTAAATTTAACTCCGAAAGCAAACTACGTTTTGGGTCTCGAAGGAGAGCTAAAGTTGTTTGATGATAAATTTATGATTGAAGGTGAAGCAGTTGCATCGATGTTGACGAGAGATACCCGTGCTGCTGATTTGGAAAGCGAAGCCATCCCTCAGTTTGTAAAAAAATTAGTGCAGCCAAAAATAAGCAGTTCATTTGATTTTATGTATTCCGCAAAAAGCTCTTACAATATTGATGAGACTGATACAAAAGTTTCTGTTGGAATGAAAATGATTGGACCGGGATTTACTACCCTCGGTGTTCCTAACCTGCAAACAGATTATCTTGGTTATGAAGGTAAAATTGATCAAAAATTATTTAACAAAAAAATCTCGCTAAGCACATCATTAAAAAACCGTCGGGACAACCTTATTGACTGGAAATCTTATACAACAACTACAACATCACTCAACATCAATCTTGGCGTCCGGTTTCCTCAGCTGCCGGGAGTAAATATTATTTACTCTCCATACTTTCAGAAAAACAATGCCTCTGATCCGGTTAAAAAAATTGATAACAGAACAACTATGCTGTCTGTAATAACATCGTACAGCTATCCTGTATTAGAGTTCCATAGTTCTACAAATATATTATTCTCGCTTCAGCAAACAAAAACTCTAGCAGGTATCAACGACTTCAGTACAGGAAATTATATGCTTACTCAAACGGCATCATTCGATCTCCCGGTAACATTTGCTGCAAGCCTTGGCATTATTCATTTAAAACCCGTCAGTGCTTTTTCAAAGATTACCACTTTTGATTTTAGCGCATCGTTCCCGGTGTTTGAAGTAGTAGAGAGTTTGCTTGGTTTTAGAATTGCGGTTGAAAAAGATAAAAATAAAAAATTCGGTCTTTATGCTGGTGCGTCCGTTTCGGTATTAGATAATATTAATTTTGATTTAAGATTAGAGCAAGCTACGTACAGTGAGTGGGATTTTTTGACCGAATATTCTGATTTAATAATTCGCTTTACACTTCAGGCGGCGTTATAACATTTTAATAAATTATATACACAGGAGAAGCTATGAAAAATAAACCGGCATTATTTCTATCGATAGTGATTTTTATTTTATCGATAGGATTACAAAATACAAATGCACAGGTAAGCGTTAAACTGCAACAACCGCCGCCATATCAGCTGCGTGCAACTGATCTTTGGAATCTTACACTTACTAATGCTACTCGTAATACTTTGCAGGTCAGCTTAGCGGGAACGCTTGAAGAATCGGGAGCGGGAGTAATTATTGACGGAACTTCAAAACCGTTCAGCCTTTCTCCGGGAACAAAACGAATAACTTATAACGATGTAAAATCGGGAAGCGTAAACTTCAAATCGGGAAAGTGGCGAGAGGCGTTTACCCGCACCGGTAATGCTCCATCCGGCGACTACACAATTTGTATTTATGTAAAAAACGAGAAAGGTGAAGAATTAGGGAGCGATTGTATTCAACAAACAATTGAAATTTCTGGTGCGCCTCAATTAGTATCCCCTGCAGATGGAGAGAAAATAACTCTGGGTACATTACCAACATTTACCTGGATGCCAATCATGCCGTCTAATCCAAAGGCAGAGTATACATTAAAGATTGTGCAGATACTTGGAAAACAATCTCCCGAAGAAGCGATGAATAGAAATAAAGTTTTTTTCCAGGGGAAAGGAATCAAGGGAACCATGTTTCAATATCCACTAAAAGAAAAAAAGTTTGAGGAAAGAAAAACTTATGTCTGGGCAGTAGAAGTTAAGCTTGGCGAAACGATAATTAAAAGCATGATGAATTCTTTTACGGTAGGCAGCAATCTTATAGATATAAAAATTGACAGCTTAAAAATTGCATGCTGTGAAGATGGTAAAAACAATTTTGGAATTATAGTCCGTAATTTATTAAGTACACCGGTTAACATTACACAAATAAAAATTAATAATATTAACGGAGTCAATTCTTCAATTGCATTAAATCCTTCACCGGCACTAACCTTTACAATCCCGGGTAATTCAGCTCATACTTTTACCGGTTCATTTGATTGTGTTGATACGTCAAGAACTATTTCCGTTTTTGTAAAGGCTGAGTCGCCTAGCGATCCGGATATAATAAATACCGAATCACTGACTGACACTTTAAATTGTTTATGCAATGAATGTTTATCATTAAGTGTAAACTTCAATAATTTTGCTGCGGCTCTTTCCGGAAATGCAGGAAATCAATTTGTTATTACTGGAGATATTGTTCCAAGTGTCCCGATTTACGGAATGGAAGTAGAGATGCAATCTTATTCTTACACCGCCAATCCTTCCCCATGTACTAACGGTATAACCAACTTAGAAGAATCCGGGATGTTTCTAAACCCCGGTTCCACTATAAATGGCACGCCTGTTCAACTTTTTAATGAAACAGCTTCAGGAAGTTCAAACACAAATAATAACGCAAGTAAAATTGTAAAGTTCAGCAGCACAACCGCATTAAGCGGTAATATTCCAATAAATCTAATTGTGGGTTTACCGGGACCTATATCCGGACTGGATAAAGAATGTTGTAATATCTCGTATAAAGTTTGTTTTAAAATTAAACTCTTTCTTGATAAGCAGTCATGCAACTCATGCACATTTAGTCACTGTTTTGAATTTAATAATCAATAAGGAAC
>JAIOIM010000519.1 GCA_019912505.1 Ignavibacteriaceae bacterium | reverse complement strand
GTTTATAATGTTATACATTATGAAATCGGAATATTTTAAAAAGTTTGATGTCTCATTTCATTTTAAGAGTATTAACATACCGGTAATTAAAAAAATATTACAACTTGGTTTACCAAGCGGGTTTCAATATTTTTTTGAAGTTGGAGCATTTAGCTTTGCCGTTGTAATGGTTGGGTGGCTCGGTACCAAACAATTAGCGGCTCATCAAATTGCAATTAATCTTGCCTCGGTGTCATTTATGGCTGTGCTCGGCATTTCAGCCGCGGGAGCTATCCGCGTTGGTAACGCCGTTGGTAAACAAAATATAAAAGAAATACGCCGGGCTGGTTTTACCGCTCTAATTTTGGGTCCATCTATAATGGCGTTTGCCGGAATTTTATTTATTATACTTCGAAACAACCTGCCTACTTTATACGTTAACGATAAAGAAGTAATTTCAATAGCGTCAACACTTTTAATAATAGCTGCCCTGTTTCAATTATCAGATGGAATACAAGCCGTAGGTATCGGTGTACTGCGTGGATTAACCGATGTAAAAGGTCCGACGATAATAACATTCATTGCATATTGGCTTGTGGGGCTGCCTATTGGGTACGTGCTTGGATTTATACACGGGCTGGGCGTTGTTGGAATTTGGATAGGTTTGTCAATCGGGTTAACCGCTTCGGCAATTATGCTTACTCTCCGTTTTAACACAAAGAGTAAGCAAAGAATTGCAGTATAATTATTTCAGGTTATCATTAAAATAATTTGTTATTTTTTGGTATAGATGGAAGGCGTCTTTTCCCCGAACACCATGTCCATGACCGACATAAGGGAAATAATCAAGCGGTTTACCAAGGCGGGCAGCCTTTTCTGCAAACAGAAGTGTATTTTGCCAAACAACTGTAGGATCCATTGTGCCGTGTACAAGCAATAATTTCCCTTTTAAGCTGTCAACATAATTTAACAAACTTGAATTTTTATAACCTTCCGGATTTTGTTCGGGAGTATCCATATAGCGTTCCCCGTACATCACTTCATAATAACTCCAATCTATAACTGCACCGCCGGCAACACCGACTTTGAATAGATCGGGTGTTCTGGTCATTAGTGATGTAGTCATAAATCCACCGTAACTCCAGCCGAAAACGCCAAGATTTTTTGTATCCACATATGGCAGTGTTTTTAAATAATCAACACCTAATTTTTGATCTTCAATTTCTTTTGTTCCCAGATTGCGGAAAGTCTCCTGCTCAAACTGTAACCCCCTGTTATCAGAGCCTCTGTTATCAAGTGTAAAAACGATGTAACCGTTTTCCGCCATATAATTGAACCATAAACTTCCACCGCCGAGCCAGTTATCAACTACAAGTTGGTCATGCGGTCCGCCGTAAACATAAACTATTGCCGGGTATTTTTTTGTTGAGTCAAAATCAGTCGGCAAAATTATTCTGCAATAAAATTTGTAACCGCCATTGCCATTTAAAGTAAACAGTTTTGTTTCACCTATTTTATATTCGGAAAGGGGATTAGGGGATTCATTAAGTTTGTGTTGAATTTTACCATCACCATCTTTAAGGTTTGTAACAGACGGCGTTGTTAAATTGGAATAGGTATCGAGCACGTATTTGCCGTTACTGCTGAAAGAAACGCTATGGGTACCTTTTTCCGTCGTTAGTTTTTTAATCTCATTGTTCGATAGATTTAATTTGTAAAGTTGTGTTTCTATTGGCGACTCTTTTGTTGATGTGAAATAAATGTTTTCACCTGTCTCATCAAATCCCTCAACATCAAGAACAATCCAATTACCTTTTGTCATTTGTTTTATCAATTCACCGTTTGTGTTGTAAAGATATAAATGCCTCCATTCATCTCTTTCGCTAAACCAAACAAACTGATTATTTTTCCCCGGAATAAAAATTGGTCCGTGTTCGGGCTCAACATATTTATCGTCTTTTTCTTCAAACAATGTCAGCAGCTGCGCGCCGGTTTTTGCATCATATTTAACAAGGCGCATATGGTTTTGATCCCGATTTAGATGTGCGATATATACTGATTTTTCATCTGGGCTCCAGGTTACGTTTGTAAGGTACTGCTCTTTTTCATCACCGGTTTGTAACCAGGTTATTGAATTGTTTTGTAAATCATAAACACCGACCTTAACATTTTCGCTCGTCATTCCAGCCATTGGATATTTTATATTTTTTAACGAAGCAGGACGCGTTGAAATATCCACTAAAGGGTATTTGGTAACTTTTGATTCGTCCTTCTGATAAAATGCGAGATATTTGTTGTCTGGTGACCAAAATATTCCTTTTCTAATTCCAAACTCACTTCGGCTTACGCTTTGTCCGCTTACTATTCCACTATTTTCTTCGCTTGTAATCTGAATATCTTTTCCGCTGTAGTGGAGGAACAAATTATTCCCGATTGTATACGCTATAAAATTTTCTTTTTGAAACTCAATATTTTCAGCCTCCTCGGGGAGCGTTGCAATTATCTTTAGTTCGCCTGAAGTCAAGTTATAAGAAATTAAACTCATATCTTTCCAGAAAGATATTGTGTTCAAGTTTACCCAGCCTATTCGTGGGAAACTTTTTATGTTTCCGAGAGTAGCTGCTTCAAGCTTCGAGTTGATTGCAGAAAGTTTTGCTATTGATTCGAAGGTTTCATTTTCAACATTCCCTTTAACAAGTTCAGCATCATCGCCCTGTTTTATAAATACAAAATCATCAGTGCCGGGTACCCATTGCAATTGCGTAAGACGCTGCGGATAAAACTGGTATCCTTTTAAGATAACATCTTCTAATTGTAATGTTTTTGTCTGTCCAAAAACAGATCCCGCAACAAACAGGTAAAGTAAAAGTGTTCTTAAAAATTTCATTGTAGTTCCTTAAGGTGTTATTGAATGTTTTTCAGTAAAAATTTTTGTTATTAGATGATTTGGAATGACCTCAAAATAAAAATTGTTTATTGTTAAACCCGGATGGGTAAAGTTCCAAATTTCACTTGCTCTAATCTCTGAAGGCATATATACAGCTTCTGCAGTAAATTTTTCTTCATCACAAAAAACATAAAACGGTTTTTTATATTCCTTGCATAATAGGGCAAGCTGCATGCTCCCTATTTTATTCACTACAGAGTTATTGACTAAAATCTTATCTGCGCCGCAGAAAACTGCATCAATATCATTTACAAATAACCCAGCAGCTGCGTCAACAATAAAAGTAACTTCGATTTCATTTTTAAGCAATGCTTTTGAAAAGATACGCCCTTCGTTTTTTGGTCGCGACTCAAGCGCAATCACTTTTAAGTTAGCGTTATGTTTTTTAAGTTTTTTTATTACTTCAAGAATTGTTTTACTGTTGGAAATAGTAAGGACTGAGTTGAAATTTTTTATATCTTCAAAAGCTGTTGCAAATAAATCATCAATATTTTTTGATATTTTATCGTAATAACTTCTCGAAAACAACTTTGCACTTTCAACTCCGTTTTGTTCAAATTCAATTTTTAGGGAAGTGATAAACGAATTAATTATAGCAAAGGTTGAGAACTTATTTGTGCAAAGTTTTATCAACTCTTTTAGGTCAGAGTCTGATTCTACATTATTAGAGATACATAATGTTAATTTTGAAAGAAGATCAACCGAGCCGCTTGTAGTATCGCTTAATATTTTATTAAGTTGTGTTTCCATAATAGTGCTGCAAATATAACTAATAGTAGTAATTTAAAAAACAGCACAATAGTTTATTTAACCAAATAGTAATCTTTACGGCATTAGATGATAAATTTATACAGTCACTTGCTCTTCTTTAAAGGGAATATCCGATAAAATTATTTTAGGGTTTTTATCTTTAAAATAATTCAACGACCACTCACTCGTAAATAAAATTGCTGTCCTGTCTTTAGTGTCCAACGCCCAGGCGGCTCCGGCAGGCAGCATTATTTCGTTTTCTTTATTTTCATATTCCGGTGCAATCCACCTCATCAAACGCCAATTAGTTTGTTCCAATCGAGATTCAGCACCGTATTCATCCTGGAGCCTGTACTGGACAACTTCAAATTGAAGTGGACCAACGGCTCCGAGAACTGGAATTTTTTGATGTGAATTTTTTAAGTAAAAAGCCTGGATAACACCTTCCTGCAAAAGCTGGTCTAAACCATCTCTGAATTTTTTATAGTTTGAAGGATTAGGGTTATGCAGCAGCACAAAATGCTCGGGTGCAAAGCGCGGTATTTCATCATAGATGATATTCAAATCTTCGGTAATTGTATCGCCGATACCAAAACCGCCGCTGCCCACAAAACCAATGATGTCACCTGCAAATGCTTCATTAACAGTTTCCCGCTCCTGCCCGAACATCTTTTGTGAATTTGAGAGACGTATTTTTTTACCAGTGACCGAATGAAACGCCTGCATATCTCTTGAAAACTTTCCAGAACATACTCGCATAAAAGCAATACGGTCGCGGTGTTTCGGATCCATGTTTGCTTGTATTTTAAAAACAAAACCTGTAAAAACTTCATCATCGGGGTTTATAATTCCTTTTAAACTTTTGTGAGGAGCCGGGGGCACAGCGTATTCAAGAAAACTATCGAGCAGCAATTGAACGCCAAAATTATTCATTGCACTGCCGAAAAACACCGGGCTAAGTTTTCCTTCAGTTACTTTTTTGTAATCAAAACTTTCGCCGGCGTGTTCCAGCATTTCAAGTTCTTCAACAAGCTGGTCAAACGCGCGGGGACTCATTTTTTCTTTTACAACTGGGTCTTCAATACCCATTATTGATTCGGGCGCTTTGAACAAACCGCCGCTTGTTTTTTCGAAAAAGTGAACCTCTTTTTTTATACGGTCGAATATGCCTTTAAAATCTAAACCAGTGCCGAGAGGGTAATTCATCGGGTAAGCGCCGATACCGAGAATGCTCTCAATTTCATCGAGCAACTCAAGCGGCTCTCTTGTTGGTCGGTCGAGTTTGTTTACAAATGTAAAAATCGGAATTTCTCTTTTACTGCAAACTGCAAACAATTTTCTTGTTTGATTCTCAATACCTTTTGCGCCGTCAATAACCATTACAACCGCGTCAACGGCGGTTAAAACGCGATAAGTATCTTCGGAAAAATCCTCGTGACCGGGAGTGTCGAGAAGATTAATTATAAAATTGTTATACTCAAATTGAAGCACGGTAGAACTTATAGAAATCCCTCGTTTTCTTTCGAGCTCCATCCAATCCGATGTTGATTTACGCTGGTTTTTTCTTGCTGTAACCGAGCCTGCAAGCTGTACTGCGCCGCCGTAGAGCAAAAACTTTTCGGTTAAAGTTGTTTTTCCTGCATCCGGGTGGGAGATTATTGCAAATGTACGACGTCTGTTTATTTCTTTAATTAAACTCATTAACTACCTGGTTAAAAATATAAATGTTAAATTAGATGTAACGATGCGAGTAGATCTTCTAGTAGAAGAAGTGGATTTCGGAGCCTAAAGCTGATTTGTTGATTTCGGAAATGTAATGCATTCGTAAAGTTTTATTTATAAAAACTGTATTTTTCATCTGCAAATTTATGGAAAAAATTAGACTTGGCAAACACTAAAAATTTATCATCAAATTTAGCTTACAAAAAGGCTGAAGAGTTCGCAAAATCGCACTATGAAAATTTTCCAGTAATCTCTATTTTTATAAAAAAAGAGCTGCGGAAACATATTGCCATAATTTATTGGTTTGCTCGTACCGCAGATGATATTGCCGATGAGGGGATTTTAACGAGTTCAGAAAGATTAATCGAGTTAAATAAGTTTGAAGAGAGACTTACTCAACTTTTAGCCGGGAACTTTGAGAATGAATATGAATATGCGTTATACTTAACAATTAAAAATAAAAAACTCGATCATGAATATTTTTATAAATTAATAGCAGCTTTTAAACAAGACATTGAAAAGAGCAGCTGGACAACTTTTGATGAGATTTTGAATTATTGTTCAAACTCCGCAAACCCGGTTGGAAGATTAATACTACAACTTTATGGAATTGATGATAAAGAGGCATTTTATTATTCGGATAAAATATGTACTGCTCTTCAACTTACAAATTTTTATCAAGATGTTTCTGTTGATTTAAAAAAGAACCGTGTTTACTTCCCGGTTGATGAAATAAAAAACTTTGGGGTAAGTTTTAAATTGTTTGACTTAAATGAAAAAAATGATAACTTAAAGCAATTGTTAACTTTTAGTATAGAAAGAACTGAATCATTTTATAGTGAAGGTGAAAAACTTTTAGGATATTTATCCGGTCGTTTGAAGTATGAGATAAAATGGACGATTATGGGCGGACGAGAAATTTTAAATAAATTAAGAATTTACGATAATAATATTGTAAATTTACGCCCAACACTCAGCAAGTTCGATTATTTTTATTTATTTATAAAATCATTATTAACATGAGCGAGAGCGCAAAAGATATTGCCAAAAAAAGTAAAAGCAGTTTTTATAATGCTTTTAATTTATTACCTGCCGAAAAG
>JAIOIM010000518.1 GCA_019912505.1 Ignavibacteriaceae bacterium | reverse complement strand
AACCAGTTATTCCGATTAAAGTCAACTCGTATTTTAGATGCTCGATAAAATATTTTTAATCTCTTTCGGGGCATGATTATCCCGAAAGAATCTGTTGGTTTTTTTGTGGCGGGGTTATCCCAATTTTTAGTGGATACAAGTTTTCACCATTTGGGATATGAAAGATTTGAATTAAAACAAACCTTGCTTTTTACTATGTAAAAAGTAGAAGGAAATCTTTAAAATAATATTAACTACGGTGTTGTATCGGTTTTAGTGGGATAGTACGCTATTATATGCGTAGAAAATAATCTTGATGTTGTCTTAATTCGGGCTTATATTTAGTCCGTAATAAAGATATAATAAGGATACAAAAATGAAAAGCATTTCAGTCTCAAATGATATTATTCCAGTTGGTCAATTCAAAACTGGATTGGCTAAGTACCTCAAAGAAATTCAAAACAAGCGTAATTCTCTGATTATTACACAAAATGGTAAGCCAGCTGGAGTATTAATATCACCTTCAGAATTTGATGAATTGAGACAAACAAAACTCTTTATAGATTCAATTTCAAGAGGATTATCTGATTCTGAAAAAGGAAAGGTGATAACAACTTCACAACTAAAAACTGAATTGCATAAGACCCGAATCGGGAAAGAGTGATGAAATTATTATGGACGAAAGAGGCTTTACTAGGGTTACGAGAAATTGAAAAATTTATATCAAGAGATAATCCCGGTTTTGCAATTGAATTTGTCGACAAATTAATTTCAGTTGCCGAAACAATTATTCATAACCCGGAAATAGGCAGAATTGTTCCTGAACTATCTTTTGAAAATATCAGAGAAATATTACTTAAAAATTATAGAATTGTTTATTTAGTTAAGAAAAACTCGATAGAAATTCTAACAGTATTCGAGGGTCACCAATTATTAAAGAAAGAAGAAATAATTAAAAGTAAAATTGAGAAGCACGCCTAACCAGTTATTCCAATTAAATCCAACTCGCAATTTAGATGCTCGATAAATTATTTTTAATCCCTTTCGGGACGTAGTTATCCCGAAAGAATATGTTGGTTCCTATTTTGCGGCAATGTTGGTTCGATGTTATCGAGATAACCGGGCGTTACCGAAAGCACTATTAGTACACTCTCAAAATATAATCATTAAAAAACTGCCGTAGCCCGCGCAATCAACTTGAGTAAAATT
>JAIOIM010000517.1 GCA_019912505.1 Ignavibacteriaceae bacterium | reverse complement strand
GTCGAGGTGAGGAAGCTTAACCCTCAACACAGCGGCTTGTATTGCATCCAATCTAAAATTTCCGCCCAGCACGCTATGATAATATTTTGGTTCACCGCCATGCACACGCATTATGTGAGCAGTGTGTTCCATCTTATCATCGTTCGTTACTAAAAGTCCGCCATCGCCAAAGCAACCAAGATTTTTACTCGGGAAAAATGAATAACAGCCGAAGTCGCCAATGGTACCAACAGCGCGACCGTCTTTGTACTGTGCGCTTATTGCCTGTGCGCCATCTTCAACTACATAAAGATTATGCTTGCGTGCAATTTGCATAATAGCGCCCATGTCGGCTGATTGACCGTACAAGTGAACCGGAATAATTGCTTTTGTTTTTTTTGTAATTCTATGCTCAATATCGTTAGGATCGATATTCATTGTAACCGGCTCACAGTCAGCGAGGACGGGTTTAGCATTTAGTCTTGCAACTACACCGGCGGTCGCAAAAAAAGAAAAGGTAGGAACAATAACTTCGTCACCCTCACCGATTCCGAGAGCCATTAATGCAAGAATCAGTGCATCTGTTCCGGATGATACACCAAGAGCATGTTTAACTTTTAAGAATTGTTCAAATTCCTTTTCCATCCCGTCAACTTCGGGACCTAAAATAAAATATTGCGATTCAGCCACGTTAATAAGGGCTTCATCTAATTCCTTTTTTAATGCCTGATACTGAGGTTTTAAATCTAATAGTGGTACTTTCATTTTCCTTTTCACATTATTTTTGTCTGCAAATATAACCTTTCAAATTGAACAATGCTATGTAAGATAATGGGGAATAGAATATCGGGAAGGTTGGGCAATAGGAAAATGAGTAATGACGCTTATTGACTGAGAGGATTCCACATCTCCCCTTTGTTTGGCATAGTTACCAACCTGCCAATTATTTTTTCATATTCGTTAAGCTAATGTTCCGCATCTTTACTTGTTAAATAGCCACAATCTCTGGCAAAGGCAATCCAGACTTGAGTCTCTGCAGCTTCAGCTTCAGAAGTATTTAATTTTAAGATAAAGGATTTAGGATAAATTCTCTTTCTAAAAGCTTCGGCTATATTCGCGCTAACAGAACGTGAAGATCTGCAAATTTGATCCGTTAAAGATTATGCTTTCTCCTTTGGAAACTACTTGGGAAAGTTAAATAATTTCTCATCACTCAACTTCCCCTCACTCCTTCTCAATTTCCTTAAACATCTTGGCATCCAAATCTTTTTCGGAAACAATGGGGTTATCCACTTTCCAATCAATTCCAAGTTGCGGATCATTGTACAAAATTGCTCTTTCGTGAGCTTTGCTATAGAGGTTTGTGCATTTATACATAAAAATTGCTTCCTCGGACAGAACCGAAAATCCATGCGCGAAACCAGATGGTATCCATAGCTGCTTGTGGTTTTTTGAGGAGAGTTCAACTTCAAAATATTCTCCAAAAGTAGGGGAACCAAATCTAATATCAAGAGCAACATCGAGAACACTGCCTAATAATACCTGACACAGTTTACCCTGTGCAAATTCTCCTACTTGATAGTGAAGCCCACGCACAGTCCCTTTCATCGACTTGGAAATATTATCTTGAAAAAATGAAACATCGCCAACGTGTTCAGTAAATACTTTTTTGTTATACGATTCAAAAAAATATCCCCGCTCATCTTCAAACACCCGCGGCTCAAATATAAGAAGTCCCTCAATATTAACTTTTGTAATTATCACTTTTTAAAAATCCTCGGATAAAATTCTAACCAAATAGTCTTTGTATGCACAGTTCGGCAATGAGTTTAGCAGCTCGTTAAATTTCTCCGTACTAATAAATCCCATTTTATAAGCAATTTCTTCTATACACGCCACTTTCAGTCCCTGGCGCTCTTCAATTACGCCAAAAAAATTACTTGCTTGCAGAAGTGCCTCCGGAGTTCCGGTATCAAGCCAGGCAACACCGCGACCAATTTTTTCAACTCTCAGCTTACCCATTTTTAAGTATTCTTTATTTACATCTGTAATTTCAAGTTCGCCCCTTGCAGACGGCTTTAAATTTTTTGAAATATCTATTACACTGTTATCATACACATATAATCCCGGCACTGCGAAATTAGATTTTGGTTTGATCGGTTTTTCTTCAATCGATATTGCATTACCTTCTTTATTGAATTCTACAATACCATACCTTTGCGGATCGTTTACCTGGTATCCGAAGATTGTTGCGCCGACACTATTTTTTAACGCGCTATAAAAGAAATCGAGATACCCGTAAAATATATTATCTCCAAGCACTAATGTTACTCCGTCATTACCGATAAAGTTTTCGCCCAAAATAAAAGACTCGGCAATTCCGTTAGGCGCATCTTGAATAGCATATTCAATATTCATCCCCAGAAAAGCTCCATCCTCAAAGAGTTGTTTGTAATGGGGGATGGTTTCTTTGTTGGAAATAATAAGGACGTCTTTTATTCCGCCGAGCATTAAAATTGAAAGCGGATAATATATAAGCGGTTTATCATATATTAGTGTTAACTGTTTGCTATAAACCCGTGTAATCGGGTACAGCCTGCTGCCGGCTCCACCGGCAAGAACGATACCTTTCATGATCAACTTTCTATATTTAAAAAACTGAACTGCAAGTTAAAGGAAAAAGTGAAAAGGAGAAAGTAAAAAGTTGAAAATGGAAAACGGAAAATTGGGAGATAGAAAACAGGGTGTTTGATACTGATGCCTGATAGATGCGGAGTGTTCGGAAGTAGGTAAAATTTTGCGCGGATATTTAATAAGAAATTTCTAACTTAACTACGATTTTTAAAACAAACCGCAGAGAACTCAAAGACGGAGCTAAGTTTCGCAAAAAAGCCTTTGTATCTTATATCTTTTTTAAACAATAATTCTGCGTTGATCTGCGTCTGTTGGCTAACGGATCTGCGCGAAGTTTTTTATCTCTTTGTCCAGTTTTCTATTTTTAATCCTTTAACCCGTTTGAATTCTTTTTCATTATTGGACACTAAGATTAGATTTCTACTAACCGCATGAGAAGCTATTAATAAATCCATAGCTCCAATCGGGGTTCCTTTTTTTTCGAGTGTCGCCCGAATACCGCCATAGTATTCCGAATCTGCCTTGGTAAATTCGAGCACCACAAACGGTTGCAGAAACTGCTCTAATGCAATCGCGTTCTCCATCGGTTTACTGCTTTTAGCCACGCCGTAATTAAGTTCGGCGACAGTAATACTTGACATTGCCACTTCACCAGGTTTGTTCCTTAATAAGTGTGCAATAACAATCTCTGGTTTCTTTTTTATTATGGATATACAAATATTTGTGTCAAGAAGATATTTCATGCAAGGAAATCGTCCCTTTTTTCCACCGAGGGCTGAATACGATTTTCTAAAAAATCTGCGGAAAAATTAGAAAGACTTTGTATAAGTGAATCCCATTTATTTTTATATGGTAAAAGAATTATTGCGTCGCCTATCTTTGTAATGTACGCTTCTTTTCCTTTTAGTCTGTATGCTTTGGGAAGTCTTACTGCCTGGCTACTTCCGTTTTCGAATAACTTTGCTGTATCCATTTTTGATCTCTTTTATATATACTGCAAATATATACTTTGAAGTTGCTTTTATCAAGCTAATTGAATCTTTTGTTTTACTTTTTCCCCTTGGATTTATGATTTGTGATCCGTTATCCGTTAGCTAACGGAAACGGAATGATTGACGAAAATAAATATTTAATCATTCATCACTCCGCCGGGAATAAGCCCTGCTTTGTTACACACACATTAAAATCACTCTGTGTCTACTTTGTGAAACTCTGTGACCCAAAAAAAACCCTTCTCTCACGCAGATTTTTATCTTTTGCGTTTCACTTTTTCCTTGGTTGCCTACATTCCGTAATAAACCCCAAACGAAAAAGAGTGCTTGCTCCCCAGCATCCATTCCGGTGTACGGGTTTTGTCTTCATCGGTTATGTTCGAGTACTGCCACTCTGCCTTTACAAACGCGTCATGTATAATTTCGTAAGAAGCACCTAAGCCTATGTTTAATTCATTTCGTCGCGAACCATATAAAAAATTTTCTCCAGGCGGAGTGTACTGATTAGAAATATCGGATGTGCCGCCCTTCCGAATATACTCGCTCCAAAGTTTAAATTCTAAGCCGCGCATTAAGAGGTAATCTGCCTGGACAAATATTTGATCTGCATTTTGACCTATATAATGCCCCATCAAGTAACCGGCGTTTGTGTATGTCTGCGCCGGTATCCAGTTGGAGTATACCCACGGAAGAATTCGGGTGTACTCAACATTAATTTTTAAATTTTCAATCATCGGCTCATAAATAGAAATCCCGCCCGTGAATCCAAGCTGATTTCTATCGGTCTCTCCCTTGAGGAGATTAGTAAGGGAAAGTTCATCTATATACAAGGTGAAGTAATACTTCAAATTTTTAATCGGGTAATGGCTCATATCAAAAAACAGCGATCCGTTGTTTCCGCTGTCACCTTTACCAAACGTAAACATATGATCCACCGAGCGGTAAAAAAGAAACGGAATAAAATAACCCCAGTAAATATTTTTATCACTATAGACAATTGATTCTCCAAGAGAAAATGATAGATTGGAGAATGGTTTTATTTGCACCGCATGTAATGCAACATACTTTTCTCTCTCAACCTGCCTTATCCTATTGTTAAAGTTTGTTGCATAAGACAGGGCACTGTCAACAACATTGGATAACAGCCAACCGTGCATTGAATAAATCGAAAGCCAATCGGCAGGTTTTATTTTCATAAAGAAGGATGCAAACGAAGGAGCTTTTGATGAAAGAATTAACTGCGATCTTTCCCCGCTGCCAAGCTGATAATTTTCTTTTAAAGCTCCTATAGTAAGCCAATTATTTGAGTAAACCATCGAGCCGTTTGTATTGCTAAAATCTACTGTACCCGATTTGTTATATCTATAAACTTCACCTTGCTTGGCTGAAAAGTTGTTTATATAACTTTCATTTTTGTCCGCAGAATTATCGCTAAAGTCTAATCTGAAACCAAAATTTTCACCAATACTGCCATGCAGATTAAAACCCCAGCCTTTCTTTAAATAACTGTTCCCCGAAAAAGATTTATATTCTGCTTTAATTACCGGCGCAAAGGAAACATTAAAAAGAGTATCGCTATAATAAAACACTCTAAATCTATTGTTGCTGTTGGTAAATAAACTGTTGTTTAATTCCGGCTGTATATTACTTTTATTAAATACTTCCGCTGTATATTCGCTTAAATACCAGGCTAATTCTTCCTTTTCGACCTTGCTTAATGCCGAAGCATTGATTGAGATTGTATTTAAATATTTTCCAATATCTTTTCTTAACAGCGGTTTAAGAAATTCATCAGAGGTTATTATTCTTTTTAAAGACATTCTCTCTAAAAAGTTATACACTGTTTTCCCCTCAGGTTCAATGCTGTTTTGTGCATATAAACTTACAATGGATATTATAATTAGAAGTGAGATAATTATTTTTTTCATAATCTTACCTTTTTTATTTGAGTACTTTTACTCCGAATGATTCAAGTGTTTTTTTTAATCCTTCTTCTAAATTCACCTTCGGCTGCCAATTCAATACTTTTTTTGCTTTAGTTATATCTGGCTGGCGTATCTTGGGATCGTCTTGCGGAAGATCTTTATAAATAATTTGGGAGGAACTCCCGGCTAGTTCTTTTACTTTTAGAGCAAAATCCTTTATAGACAGCTCTTGCGGGTTGCCAATGTTTACCGGGTTCTTTTCATCGGACATGAGCAGTCTAAAAATTCCTTCTACCAGATCGCTTACATAGCAGAAACTTCTCGTCTGTGAACCATCACCAAAAACAGTAAGAGGTTGGTTTTTTATAATCTGACTTATAAACGCGGGTAACGCACGTCCATCATTTAACCGCATCCTTGGACCGTACGTATTAAATATCCTAATTATCCGGGTTTCAACTCCGTGATATCTCTGGTAAGCCATAGTAAGTGCTTCGGAAAATCTTTTTGCTTCGTCATAAACACCGCGCGGACCAATAGGGTTTACATTTCCCCAATAATCTTCCGGCTGCGGATGTATCGCGGGATCGCCGTAAACTTCGGAAGTTGACGCAAGTAAAAACCTTGCTTTTTTTTCTTTGGCTAAGCCTAAAACTTTATGGGTGCCAAGTGAGCCAACCTTTAATGTTTGAATAGGAAGTTGAAGGTAATCAATGGGGCTGGCAGGCGATGCAGAATGAAGTATGTAATCAACTTCACCCTTAACAAAAATATAGTCGGTTACATCGTGTTTAAAAAAAGTAAACCGGTCTTTGCCGGTTAAGTGAGCAATATTTTCGAGATTGCCGGTACTAAGATTATCTATACAAATAACCTTAAAGCCTTCATCATAGAATCGATCGCAAAGATGGGAGCCGAGGAATCCAGCACCGCCGGTTATAACAATTGTTTTGGGTTTCATTTTACTATGTCTTTATTTATTTCATTAAATAGTGAGCAGAGAGGGAAGGGCGGAGCGACTTAGTGTGGGAGAGACTGAGTGACGGCGGGATTGCGAACGGCAAATAAATTAACCTTCAGTACGGGTTTCAAACGAGTAAAATTTTCGTGTTGTGAATAAATGAAATGGGTATACGGATCGAGATTTTAACATACTCGATATTTTATTCCTTTTCATTCGAGCAGGCAAATATCTTCTTTTATAAATGAGTCTATTCTAAAAAGGTTGCAAACCGTTTCAATGGTTTTTCTTTAAGCCGATAACTTCATTCAATCATACATCCATACTATTTTTTCTTTATAAATCGAATGCCAACATAAGGTGCCTATTTCCATTTGCTTCTGTGAACGTAAACCATCGGCTTTAGCCCATTGCGGTACTATAATTCGACTACATAAAATCGATGAGAAAGATTTTGCAATCTCAAATAATTCTCATCACCCTGTATTCTCTTCATCTCTCCATCGCTTCGTCCCTTTTTCTCTCCGTCTCTCCCTCACTCAGTCTCCAAGTCTCTCGGCCACTTCATCATCTTACGCCTAAGTCTCTTTGCGCCACGCACTCTGCTCTTTGCCCTCTGCCCCTGCTATCTACTCAAAACATCTCTTCTGCCAATGCTTATATAATCAAAACCGGCTTCGTTCATAAAATCAAGTTCAAACAAATTCCTGCCGTCAAAAACTACGGGAGTTTTCAATGTTTCTTTTAGCTTTGAAAGATCCGAAAGTCTGAATTCATTCCACTCTGTGAGTATAAGCAGCGCGTCTTTGTCTTTTGCCGCGGAGTAGGAATCATAAGAATACGTAATTCTATCATTCAAATAAAACTTTGCGTTTTCCATTGCAGCAGGATCAAAAGCTGTAATGCGGCATCCTTTTTTTAGCAGTGCATTAATAATAACAACCGACGGTGCTTCGCGCATGTCATCAGTATTAGGTTTAAAGGCTAACCCCCAAACGGCAATGTTTTTCCCCTTAACATCACCAGAAAAATACTTTTCAATTTTTTCAACAATTTTTAATTTCTGCTGCTTATTTATTTTATCAACGTGTGAAAGAAGCGTCAGTTCCGATTTCTTTTCAATTGAAGTATTTATTAAAGCATTTACATCTTTCGGAAAACATGAACCTCCATATCCAATACCAGGGAACAAAAATCTTTTTCCAATTCGGGTATCCGAGCCCATACCTTTACGTACAAGGTCTACATTAGCCCCGGCATGTTCACAAAAATTTGCAAGCTCGTTCATATATGTAATACGCAATGCAAGGTAACTGTTAGCGGCATACTTTGTAACTTCCGAACTCGCTGTGTCCATTTCTAATATCGGGTTACCTTGTCTTACAAACGGTTCGTATAAATGCCGAAGCAGTTCGAGAGCTTTTTTGCTGTCCGATCCGACAACAACTCTGTCAGGCTTCATAAAGTCTTCAACCGCATAACCTTCCCTTAAAAACTCAGGGTTTGAAGCCACATCAAAATTTTGCGCTCCTTTACTCAAAAGAACTTCTTTTACTTTTAGTGCCGTACCTACGGGAACAGTACTTTTATTT
>JAIOIM010000516.1 GCA_019912505.1 Ignavibacteriaceae bacterium | reverse complement strand
TTAGAAATGTTTGTTCTATTAAAATTAAGCCGATACTTATTTCCTTTTTATACCCATACTATTACAGTCACCGGTTTGAAAAATAAACCTCCGGCGAAATGAAAAGAATTAACGAGAGCCCGAACCAGTGCAGAAATTGTTTATAAAACCATACGCTTGTAATACATATTATTGAGATAACACACCCCACAAAGAATATTTAATTAATTTGCAGCAAATATCCCCGGCTTGCAAAAATAAAAAAGCCGGGGACTTACATCTCCGGCTTTTAATTATTTATAAGAATTTAATAACCTCTGCACTACTGCCGATGGGTTAAAAAACCTTCATCAATTCAAAGTTAGTTACATCAATTTTTTTGCAATTATTTTACCAGCCTGTCGTATTATCAAAACTCGAAATTATACCGTCAATCGATTTTGAATTAGCGTGCAGCTCATTCAACTTTTGAATAATGCGTAAAATTGCCTGGCGTGTTTCATCAATAAGTTCGCCGATAAATCCACTTACCTCGGGAAGATTGCACTCATCTAGTACGCCCTCGTAAAATCTTACCATCGCTGCTTCTTTTCTCAGCGCTTCATTTAACATTGCACAACTATTTTTACACGTGTGCATACATTTTACATCTGTATCCTTCATAACTACCTCATCACAATGATATTAAACTAATTACTTTTACAACTGCGGCGCAAGTTGTGCTATCTCTTTACCGCGCGTTAATGCCTGCTCGTTAATCGGAATTAAGTGGTGATGCCTTTCGGGCAGTACTTTTCTTAATGCCTCCAATATACTTTCTATCGAAACTATCGGTACTTTTTCAAGATAAGCACCGAGTATAACCATGTTGGCTACTTGTTTTTTATTTAATTTTTGTGCTTCCTCATTACCGGCAACGGCAATAACTTCTATATCCGTACGGGTGGGAGGTGTAATAATTGTCGATTCTTCGTATATCAAAAGCCCGCCCGGTTTAACACAGTTTTCAAATTTTTCAAGCGATGGTTGATTGAGTATGATTGCAGTATCATATTTTGCGATGATTGGTGAACTTATGCGCGTAGGCGATACAATTACAATACAGTTCGCTGTTCCGCCTCTCATTTCGGGTCCGTATGAAGGCATCCAGCTTACTTCTTTGTTTTCAATCATAGATGCGTAGGCAATTACCTGACCCATTGAAAGTACGCCCTGCCCGCCGAATCCGGCAAAAATTATTTCTTGAGCTTTTTCCATTTTAAAACCTTTTTGTAATACAAACTTTATTAAATATTTTCATCCTTCGGCACTTTTATATCACCGAGGGGGTAACTAGGGAACATAACTTCCTCAATATATTTTATAGTATCTACCGGTGTCATCTTCCAACCGGAAGGACAATTTGATACTACTTCAATAAAGCACGTACCTCTTTTTTGTTTTTGGTATTCAAATGATTTTGTTATTGCTTTCTTAAATTTGCGCACAGCATTTGGCGTGTGTACCGCATGCCTTGAAACATATAATGCACCAGGCAACATAGCAACTAACTCAGTAATTTTTAACGGAAAACCAACATCGGCGGTATCTCTTCCGTAGGGTGATGTTGAGGTAATCTGTCCCGGTAAGGAAGTCGGAGCCATCTGTCCGCCGGTCATTCCATAAATACCGTTGTTTATAAACACCATTAAAATGTTTTCGCCGCGGTTTACGGTGTGAATGGTTTCAGCAGTGCCTATCGCAGCCAAATCACCATCGCCTTGATATGAGAAAACATATTTATCGGGCAGCACTCTTTTTATGCCGGTTGCAACCGCGCTTGCTCTTCCATGGGCGGCTTGCTGCATGTCAACATTCATATAATGATATGCAAAAACAGAGCACCCAACGGGGGCAACACCAATTGTTTCTTCCTGTATTCCAAGCTCCTGAACAACTTCCATAATAACCCGGTGTGCAACGCTATGGCTGCAGCCCGGACAATAGTGGAATGGTACATCCTTTAATGTTTCAGGTTTAGAATATACTAATTCAAGTTCGTTTGTTAATTCTTCAGTTTCCATTTATGCCTCCTTAACAAAGCTTGCGCTTTGCTTTTCGTGAAGTGCCTCTATTTCGGCAAATATTTCTTCAGGGTTTGGAATCATTCCGCCCATACGTCCTTTGAAGTGAACAGGACAGCGACCCATAGAAGCTAGTCTTACATCTTCAACCATTTGTCCGGCGTTCATTTCAACAACAAGCATAAAATCAACTTTTTCAGAAAGTCTTCTCAATTCATCGGTTGGAAAAGGATACAATGTAATGGGTCTTAATAAACCTGCTCTTATACCTTTTTCTCTTGCAAGGTCAACTGCCTTTTGGCAAATACGAGCCGAAAGCCCAAAAGCAACAAGAATAACTTCGGCATCATCACAGCCTATTTTTTCAAAACGGACTTCTTTTTGCAGCGCTTTATATTTAGCCTGTAAGTCTAAATTAATCTGCTCCATTTTTTCAGGTTGTATAAAAAGAGAGGTTATTATATTTGCTTTTCTATCTTTTAGCTTACCCGTGGTTGCCCATGGTTTTTCCACTTTCGGCAATGAGCCTTCAGGCGGAAGTACAACTTTTTCCATCATCTGTCCAAGCGCACCGTCAGTCAAAATCATAGCCGGATTGTTGTATTTTTCTGCTAAACGAAAACCTTCAAAAACATGGTCTGCCATTTCCTGAACAGAAGCCGGAGCAAGTACGATTAAATGATAATCTCCATGTCCGCCGCCTTTTACAGATTGAAAATAATCTCCTTGAGATGGCTGAATTGTACCGAGTCCGGGACCTCCGCGCACAACATTTACTACAAGGCATGGCAGTTGCGCCGATGCAATGTAAGACAAACCTTCTTGCATTAAGCTTATGCCGGGGCTTGATGACGAAGTCATTACTCTTGCACCGGCACCGGCAGCACCGTAAATCATGTTTATTGATGCAACTTCACTTTCTGCCTGTAATACAACTCCGCCTCGGTTGGGAATTTCGCGTGTAAAATATTCAAGAATTTCTGATTGCGGGGTTATAGGATATCCAAAATAGGCATCCATTCCGGCACGGATAGCCGCTTCGGCAAGGGCTTCGTTACCCTTCATTAAGCGGACATCTTCATTATTATTTTTTTGTTCCATTGTAAAACCTTTTATTTCGAATTAAATCAATGATAAATTAAACAACTTTTTTTGTCCCTTTTGCTTTGCGGTATACTTTTATCGCCACTTCCGGGCAAACGAGCGCGCAATTTACGCAGCCTGTACAGTTTGTTTCAACTAACTCAGCAAACCTGTAACCGCTAACATTGATTGATTTCGATAATGCGAGGCTTGTCTGTGGACAGGCAACTATGCAAAGTTCGCAACCCTTGCAGAGATCCTTATCTATAATTACAGTTCCTCTAATCATTTTAAAACCTGATGTTTATTAATACATAAATCTTTGTACCCCTTAAAACAACATATATGCCAACTGGCAAACTGCTTTTTTGTTACATAAACGTAATTAAAAAATGTAAAAAACTTTAGTTTTACCATAAATAAGAAGATAAAACAGATCGGGATTCCTAATATCGAGAAGTTAAAATCGACAGAAGCTCAGCAACCGGGTAAGATTACTTGTTGGAATAAGTTAATATTAAAACCTTTCTCCTTTTTAATCTTCATTTCAGCGGTTTTATTTAGCTGGAATTTGAATTGATCTCATTTTTTCAGAGAAAATATGCAGGTTTGGTTCATAAACCAAATCGTGTTTCGTTGCTTTTTCGTTTAAACTTGAGTATAAAAAAATATGATTAACTCAGATTAAAATAAGTGGTTATTTCTTACAGAGATTGGAACGGGAAATAGGATTGCGGAAAAAGCGGGATATCGTTGAAGGTATCCCGTTATAAAAAAGTTTTAGCCGACTTACATCTCGGCTTCAATCATTTTTTCGTAATGAAGTTTATAGTCCTTTACGGCGTTAAAAATAGATTCCGCAATTTCCTGCTGCCCTTTTTTTGATGTTAAATATTTTGCATCGCTGTGGTTTGACAAAAAGCCGGATTCAATTAATACGCTCGGCATGGAAGCGCCAACGAGTACATAAAACCCCGCCTGCTTTACACCGCGTGATGAAAGAGATAATTTTTTTGTGAACTGGTTGTTCAACTGTTCCGAAAATTTTTCGGAATATTTCATATAGGATGAATGAGCCATGCTTACGAGTATAAAGTTTTCATCGGTTAGTTGCTGATACCTGTTCGGGTTGTCTTCATAATCAATAACACTGTTTTCGGTTTCGGCAATTGCAATTGCTTCCTGAGTTCTGCCGGGGCGTAGTAAATAAACTTCAAACCCGCTTGCATCGCTCGGTTTTTTCTTTGTGGAATTACAGTGAATTGAAATAAATAATTTGCCGTTTTTTTCGTTTGCAATTTTTCCGCGTTTGTAAAGTTCAACAAAATAATCGCCGGAACGGGTATAAACCACCTTAACATCTTTCAAATTTTGTTTTATTAATTCGCCAAGTTTCAATGCAATACCAAGATTGGCATCTTTTTCTTTTGTCCCGTTAACTCCTATTGCTCCCGCATCTTTTCCGCCATGACCCGCATCGATTACAATTACATCCATTCCCCATTTATCTTTGAACTGATTTTTTGTTTCACTCTTTGTAAATACTTTATTGTGTATAGT
>JAIOIM010000515.1 GCA_019912505.1 Ignavibacteriaceae bacterium | reverse complement strand
GGGTAGAATGGGGCACTTTGTATGGATTTAGCCGATACAGTTCTGTAATGCTTACTAACAGTTTTTCCGATCTGGGCAGCTCCACGTTTTTGGTAAGACATTTACAAACCATCTATTACAAAATGGCTGAGTTATGCTTGCTGCAAAGAGCCACTGTATTGAGTTATTCGGATGAAGTTACGCACGTCTCAAATCTTCTTGATGACCAAAAAAGAAAAGAGAGTGAAATTGTAAAAAAAATCAGCGAGTTATATAAGCATTATATTCTATTCGTTAATAAAATTTACTTTAGGGAAGTAACTGCTCAAGAGCAGGGAATTGAAATGTATAATATGATGCAAGGGATTATGCGCCTCCCAAGTGACGTAAAAGATTTAGATGGTGAAATTGGCGAGTTAAATCAGTTTGCAAGTATAATTTTGGAACAAAAGCAGACCAGTCAAACAACTAAATTAACAAAATTAGCTACGTTATTCGTTATCCCGACGCTTCTTGCAAGCCTATTAGGTATGAATGTATTACCAAATTTTGTAGATATACCTGAGTATTTAATATTTAGCGGAAAGTTAGTGTTGCCATTTTGGATTAGTATTGGATTAATAACAGGCTGTACAGCAGTTGGTTACTGGTTAATAAATAAATTGTGGCTTAATAAAAAAAACAAGAGTGAATAAATTATGAGCAACTACAATCTAACATTTAAACTAAAACAGCACACACCGATTATACATTTTCAGCATCAGCAGCATGGAGCAACACTGCGGGCAAGTGAACTGAAACCGAAGTTGGATAAGTATTTGATTGAAAATTCTTTCGGTGGGATTTTAAATTTTAACGCATACAAAGAATTTTTAATAGGCGATACTAAAAGTATTGATAAGGGACTAAAAAAGATTGATGATAGTTCGAATATACAAGACAAAGAGAATGCAAAAAGAGAATTTCTTAAGCAACAGAAATTAGCTTTCAATTATAAAATAAAAATGGAAGGAGAAACTACAGACAAAGAAATCGATTTACAGGAAAAAAATAGAGATGGAATTCCGAAAATAAAGTTTAACCGTATTACTCAAATTAATGAACCCGTGATTAAAGCTTTCCCAATGTTTTTCGCTACTATGGGTGAAGAATGGGGAAAAAATAAGAAAAAGTTCTGTTTTAACCATAACACATTGTTGACTATTGTAACAGTTGAAGATGAGTTAATTAAAAAAATCAAGGAAATTTTTTCTTTATTTATTTTAGTAACAAATTTTGGTACTCGTCAGAATAAGGGATTTGGCTCATACTATATTGATG
>JAIOIM010000514.1 GCA_019912505.1 Ignavibacteriaceae bacterium | reverse complement strand
GTGCGTATAATTTATCTACATTCGAATCAACAATAAAAAATACTTTTCCGTTTGAGTTTGTTTTTTTTAAAAATTGCGGCAGTATGTTTATAGCTTTTGTGCCTGATATAAAATCATAAGAACTTTTTTTAAGGTCAATTTTTACTTTTTTCATTTTTCTGCTTCTGGTTTTGTCGTTCAATTGTTCTTACAAGTCTATCAACTGTTTGCCCCACGCTTGCCGAGTCAGTATCAATTTTTATATCGGCTTGTTCATAAAAAGGTTTACGGCTTTCAAAAAGCTCCTTTACCTTTTCCACAAAATTTTCTTTCGAAATAATCTCTCCGGTTTCGTCTAATTTCAATATCGGTCTGTCTCTTTTGAACCTCAACCTGGCGTAGACCGATTCGAGAGATGACGCAAGATATACAATTGTGCCGGTAGATTTAAGAATTTTTAAATTTTTTTCGCTTGCAATAGCTCCTCCGCCAAGCGATACTATTGATAACTTTTTTTTTGAAATTTCAATCAGCATTTCGGTTTCAATTTCGCGAAACTTTTTTTCCCCCTCCTCCTTAAAAATATTATTAATAGTTTTCTGACGTTTTGATTCAATCAGTCTGTCAAGATCGAAAAACTCCCAGCCAAGAGCGTTAGCGAGAATAGACCCGATTGTGCTCTTTCCCGCCCCCATAAATCCTGTTATATATATTAGAGATTGTATTTCCATATGGGTGTAAAATTAAGTGAATATTTGTTAAGAATAAACGTATGATAAAAAAAGACGGTTGAAATTCAATTATTTAAAGCAATTTAATTAAAGAAGCGATACCAAGAAATTCTTTTATCTTCATATTTGTATATTTACTTTGTTTCCAAAATATAAACTCAGAAATTTTTTATGAACTCAAAACTATTAAACAAAGCTTTACTGCTTAGCCTGATAACAATTATATATAATGTTGCAGAAGGTGTTATTTCAACATATTTCGGCGCGGCTGATCAGTCGCTTGCATTGTTTGGTTTTGGTGTTGATAGTTTTGTTGAGGTTGTGTCGGGCGCAGGCATTTTACATATGATTTTGAGAATGAAAAAGTTAAATGAAATTAATATAAAGGAACGGGATAAATTTGAAAAAACCGCGCTTATAATAACCGGTGTTAGTTTTTATGTTTTAACTGTGGGTATTACAGCAGGTGCAATATTAAATGTTTTTTCAGGGTCGCACCCTGAAACGACAACCGCAGGTGTTATTATTTCCCTCATCTCAATTGCAACAATGTACTGGTTAATGAAATCAAAATTGGATACCGGAACAAAGTTAAACTCGCCGGCTATAATTGCCGATGCTAACTGCACACGCACATGTTTTTATTTGTCATTTATTTTATTCTTCTCAAGTATAATTTATCAACTAACCGGGATAGGTTTTATTGATGCTTTTGGTTCTCTCGGTATTGCATATTATGCTTTTAAGGAAGGAAAAGAAGCATTGGAAAAATCAAAACAAAAGGATGCTGCAATCTCCTGCGATTGCCATTAAAATCCTCTGTCAAAGCAATAAAAAACGGGCTGCCGAAAAAACGGCAAGCCCGCATATTATCCGGTCCTGTTGGGTGCATCGGACCAGTAATAAAAGTTATTTGATTGCGGCATTCTTGAATGACTAAATTATTTCACTCAAATTTGAGTCTGCTTTTAATAAAGTAATCTCTCAGATAGTAATTCAACAATACATCAATCTAACCATGCCCGAAAATTTCAAGCATGGTTCAAGAAAATTTAATCTATACTAACCCTGTTGTTACTCATTTGCTTTTATCCGGGTATTTCGGAACATCCGGAGTTTTACCGGTTTGTTCTTTTAACTCTTTAAGAACAACTTCAATCGCTTTATTAAGCTGCTGATCTTCACCGGAATATTCTTTTGCCGGATCGTTATCAACATAAATATCAGGGTCAACACCGTACCCTTCCATAATCCATTCTTTACCTTCAAGATCATAGCGGCTGAATTCAGGTTTGGTTAACGTGCCGCCGTCAACAAATGGCAGCGAGCCGCGTATACCCACAACACCGCCCCAAGAGCGTTTGCCGATAAGTTTGCCGAGATTGTGATGACGAAAACGGTACGGGAAAATATCGCCGTCGGATGCTGAGTACTCATCAAGAAGTAGAACTTTTGGACCTACGTGAGTTCCGCCGGGATCGTAAGAAGCGATTGTGTTGCGTGCGATAACAAACATTGCGGCAGTGCGCTGTAAACGTTCGGTAATCATAGGCGAAACATTACCGCCGCCATTGCCGCGGTCATCAATTATCAACGCTTTTTTTGTAAGCTGCGGATAATAATATTTTACAAACTGATTTAAGCCGTTAACACTCATATCCGGAATATGTATGTAACCAACTTGTCCGTTTGTTGCTTTTGTAACTTTGTCGATGTTTTCCTGAACCCACGTATTGTAATAAAGAGGTTGTTCATTATCAATAGGAATTACAACTGTTTCGTGTGCGCCATCCGGCGATGGTTTTGAGTTAACTGTTAATGTTACTTGTTTGCCGGCTGTGTTTATAAGTGCTTCATAAATATCATTCATTTTATTTACAGCTTCGCCGTTTACGGCAATTATAAAATCGCCCTCGTTTGCATTTACGCCAATCTCGGTTAAGGGTGAGCGTTCTGATTTGTCCCAGTTTTCACCTTTAAGGATTTTGGCAATTTTGTAAAAGCCAATGCTGTTATCTTTTTCAAGCTTTGCGCCGAGAAGCCCAAGATTTATTCTTTCAGGCTTAGGATAATCCCCGCCGCCAACGTATGCATGACCGATATTTAGTTCGCCAACCATTTCACCGATAACATATGTTAAATCAGCGCGATGGTTTACATATTTTACAAGCGGTTGATATTTTTCTTTCATCGCTGCCCAATTAACACCATGCATGTTCGGATCGAAAAAGAAATCGCGCATTTGCCGCCATGCCTCGGTAAATATTTGCTGCCACTCCGCATGACGGTCAAGTTTCATAGTCATTTCGGAAATATCTAACTTGTCTTTTATTTCAAGCTTTGATGACGGTAAATCGATAATACCGTAACTTCCGTTTTGCGCGGCGAGCATCTTTTTTCCGTCGGCAGATATTTCATAACCGTTTATGCTGCCGAGTTCATTTTCTTTTTGCCCTTCTAAGTCATACATCATTAACATTGGTTTACGTGATGAGGAGGATGAGAACATGTAGTACAATTTATTACCGACTGAAGAGAGATTAAAATAGTTACCCGCAGAACCGGGAAGCGCTGCTATTCTTGTCTGCAAACCGTCTTTATCAATTTTTACGGATTTGGTCTCCTCCTTTTTCTCATCCTTCTTTTCATCTTTTTTGTCTTCTTTTTTGTCATCACTTAAAACTTTTACTTCATCGCTCTTTGGTTCAAATGGCGACTTTGTATCCTTCGCAAGTGTTAGGAAATAAATTTTTGACATATCTCGGTACGCATGGTTCCATTCAGTTTGGCTGTAAATAGGCGAAAACGATCTGTCGGAAACAAAAAAGAGATATTTGCCATCCGCGCTGAACAGAGGCGAGTATGATGAATACCATCCGTCTGTAGCTTCAATAGTCTCTTCATTTTCGAGAGAGTATAAATAAATTTTAACTTCAGTATCCTTTTCAGGGCGGGAGTATGCAACCCATTTGTTGTCCGGCGACCATGAGTAGTCATTTAGTTCAAACACATTCGATTCTGCAATCTGTTTTGTTTTTTTCGATTCAACATCGGTAACAAAAAGTTTTTGATCTCGTGATGACCATAAAAGTTTTTTACTATCCGGCGACCACAATGCCTGATATTTATAACTCCCCTTTTCTTTTGTAAGTTGAATGGCTTCACCTTTGCCATCCTGCGGCATAATAAATATTTCGGTTTCGCCTGTTATGTCAGAAATATAAGATATCCATTTTCCATCGGGCGACCATTTTGAACTTCTCTCGTGAACACCGGATGTATTGGTTAGGTTTCGGGTATTACCGTTTTTTGCGGGCACTGTAAATATTTCGCCGCGTGCGCCAAACAACGCACGGCTGCCATCGGGTGCAATTTCAAAATTGGTTATGTTTTTACTTACCGTTGTTAGTCCGCCTCTTGCGCCGTCAAAATCTTCATTTATATAGACTGAAACTTTCTCGGCTTTTTCGGCAGAAAGATCAAACTTATAAATGTAACCGCCGTTTTCAAAAACCATAGCGTTATCGCCGAGTGATGGAAATTTAATATCGTACTCGGTAAAGTTTGTTAATTTTTTTGTTTCCTTTGTAGTTAAATCATAACTAAATAAATTCATTCTGTAGTCACGGTCGGAAATAAAATATATTTTATTACCATGCCACATCGGTATAATATCCTGCGCCGGGTTATCGGTTATGTTTGATGTTTGTTTACTGTTAAAATCGTAAATCCAAACATCATCAGCCTGCCCGCCCCTGTAATGTTTCCACGTTCTGAATTCTCTAAACACACGGTTATATGCAAGTTGTTTTCCATCGGGAGAAAATGAGGCAAATCCGCCGCGGGGCAGCGGAAGTTGAACTGCTGGTCCGCCGTTTTTATTTACTCTATATAATTGTCCTTTAAAATCGTTTGGTTCTGTCCAGCGTGAGCGAAACAATATTTCATCGCCGCTCCAGCCCATTACGATGTTATTTGGTCCCATTCTATCTGAAACATCATCTCGATTAAGAGTAGCAGTATAAGTTAATCTCTTCGGCACTCCGCCCCCTGCAGGTATTAAAAAAACTTCTGTGTTGCCGTCGTACTGACCTGTGAACGCTATGTTTTTTCCGTCAGGTGAAAACCGTGCAAACATCTCGAAACCAACATCGTTTGTTAGTTTGCGGGCAGTTCCGCCGGTTGCGTCTACTGTGTATAAATCGCCGGCATAAGAGAACACAATTTGGTTTCCGTGTATTGCAGGAAACCGTAAGAGCCGGCTTTCATCTTGAGCGAAAAGCGGCAGAGCAATTATTAATATAAAAAGACCGATAACGACGGAACGCATAAAAGT
>JAIOIM010000513.1 GCA_019912505.1 Ignavibacteriaceae bacterium | reverse complement strand
GTATAGAAGCCGGCAACCTCGATCATCTCCCCGGCGAAAGAAAAAAATATTCAAGCCATCTCTCCCTAACAAATCATCTTAAAGAAACTTTGAAAGATGTAAATACAATTGCAATGGAATATTCACCGATGAATGCAATACCCTATGTTTCAAAAGTTGATGCTGGTACTATTGAAATGTTAAGAACATTTGGAGTAGAAATAAAAAGTTCAGCCGATTTAATATCGATGTTCGGGGCAATCTGGAATGAAGAACAATACCTCGAAAATAAACCTGTTGCAACTGCATTAACAAACATCGTCAATAAAGCATTTGCTTATGTAAAAGAAGAAACTTTATCGGGCAAAGAATTAACCGAATATGATGTGCAGCAGTTCATTATGCAGGAGTTTAAGGCTCGCGGATATTACACAGATCATCCGCCTATTGTAGGTGTAAACGAAAACGCGGCAAACCCTCATTATGAGCCGACAAAAGAAATGAACAAACCAATCCGTAAAGATGATTTTGTGCTGATCGATTTATGGGCAAAGTTAGATAAACCAAGCGGTGTATGGGCGGATATTACATGGACAGGTTACATGGGCGAATCGGTTCCGGAAAAATATGTTAAAGTATTTAATATTGTTGCAGAAGCCCGCGACGCTGCCTTAAATTTGATAACCCAAAGATATGCTGACAAAAAAGAAGTGCGCGGTTACGAAGCTGACGCCGCGGCGAGAAAAGTAATTGACGATGCCGGTTACGGTGAATATTTTATACATCGCACAGGGCATTCTATTACGACTGATTTACACGGAAGCGGTGCACATCTTGATAATTTTGAAACAAGAGATGAACGGCTGCTTTTACCGTCAACATCTTTTTCAATTGAACCCGGAATTTATTTGCCCGGCGATTTTGGGGTGAGAAGCGAAATTGATGTATATATTTCGCCAAAGGGTGATGTTATGACTACCGGCGGTAGCAGACAAACAGAAGTGATTCCAATATTAAAATAATTGATTGAAATAAATTGTAGTGAACGCAAAGTTTGCGTTCACTACTAAGTTTATTTTGGGGAAATTTTTATTGAAGAATTAAATGACCGAGCTTATCCCGTTTTGTTTTTAGATAACGCTCGTTGGTTGCATTCGGTTTCATTTCAATAGGCACTCGTTCAACTATTTCGAGCCCGTAACCTTTTAAGCCAACTATTTTTTTCGGATTGTTTGTAAGCAGTTTTATTTTTTTTACGCCGAGGTTGAGTAATATTTGTGCTCCTATACCGTAATCTCTCAAATCCGCTTTAAAACCGAGTTCCTCATTTGCTTCAACCGTATCTTTACCTTCGTCCTGAAGTTTGTAAGCAAGAATTTTATTTTGAAGTCCTATACCTCTCCCCTCCTGACGCATATAAACAAGTACACCGCTGCCGTTTTTGTTTATTGTATCAAGGGCAGAGTTAAGCTGATCGTGGCAGTCGCATCTTAACGAATGAAAAACATCACCCGTTAAACATTCCGAGTGCATACGAACGAGCACGGGTGTATCTTTTTTAATTTCTCCTTTTACAAGAGCTATTTGTTTTTTACCATCGATTAAATTTTTATAAAGATTTAATTTGAAGTCGCCATGGTTGGTAGGAAAATCAATCTCGGTAATTTTTTCAATTAGCAATTCATTATTCAATCTGTATTTAATAACATCTTTAACCGTTGTTATTTTCAGATTAAACTTCTCGGCTATTTTTATTAAATCGGGTACGCGCGCCATCGAACCGTCTTCGTTTAATATTTCGCACAAAACACCGGCGGGGCTAAGCTTTGCCATACGGCATAAATCAACTGTAGCCTCTGTGTGTCCGGCGCGGCGAAGCACTCCCTCTTCAAATGCTCGAAGCGGAAAGATATGTCCGGGGCGGCCAAAATCGGAAGCTTTGGCATCCGATGATATTAATTTTTTTATTGTTATTGCTCTATCTGAAGCAGAGATTCCGGTTGTGGTTCCTTCAATGGCATCCACAGTAACTGTAAATTGAGTGCCGTGTAATGCCGAGTTGCTATCCACCATTAAATTTAAACCCAACTCGTTAAGCCTATTGCCAATCATCGGAACGCAAACCATACCGCGCCCGTGTGTAACCATAAAGTTAACTACTTCGGGAGTAATATATTCGGCGGCGCAAATAAAGTCACCTTCATTTTCGCGGTCTTCGTCATCAACAACAATTATAATCCTGCCGTTTTTTATCTCTTCAATAGCTTCTTCTATTGTGCAGAACATTTCTCATCCTATCTTTTTATCAAACTGAACGAGTTCGCTTTATAATTGAAGATAAAGCGAACTAATAAATTTTTAGATTGTCACTCTTTTGATGAAACGACACTTGCAATAGCAGTACGTTCAATTTTTATTTTTACTTTATCGCCAATATCGAGCAGTGCTGTTTTTTCTTCAAGTCCGGCAATAATTCCGTGCACACCGCCGCTTGTTATAACTTTATCTCCCTTTTGTACATTGGAAAGAAGTTTTTCTCTTTCCTTTGCGCGTTTCTGCTG
>JAIOIM010000512.1 GCA_019912505.1 Ignavibacteriaceae bacterium | reverse complement strand
ATGTAACATTAAACCCTACTGCAAACGGTATGTTGAATAATTTGAACGATGCGCCCAGCAGTTCGCTCCTTACGTCCTGTATCCATTCATTGTGCATCAATAAAACTTCGCCATCATAAGAGTCGGCTAAACCCGCTGGATTGTAGAACAGCGCAGTTACATCGTTTGACAACGCCGCACCGGCATCACCCATAGCAATGTTGCGTGCGCCAAATCCCATTTTTAAAAATGACAACCCGCTGCTGCCAGCAGATTGAGCCATTATAGTTGTAAATGAAAGGAGAACCGTAATAACTATTTTATACATTATGAACTTCAAAATTATGATTATTAAAAAACAATGTTAATACCAATTACATGTCTATCGTATGGCGAATACTGCTCCATCATAAAAGCATAATCAACACCAACAGCAAAACTGCCTATCAACTGTGTGTAGGAAAATCCCGCAGAAGGACGAGAGAGCCAGTCGGAATTGCTTAAATTAAACTGGTCAATACCACCCCTCAAAAACAACCTCTCAAAAATATTATATTCTACGCCGCCGCGCAAAATATTTGTACCGCTGCCGCTGGTTTCAAATTCGCAGGAGGCAAGCAGTCCTTTTTCTTTATTAAAGTAGCTTAAGCCTATTTTTTTTAGCAGCGGAAATTTATCCTCGGTAGTTGTTCCTTCCTGCCCATAAACCGGTGCAGTATCCCAACGATATTTACTATTAATGTCTGTCACCACAACGGCTGCATTCCAGGACTCACTAAATTTGTACAAAGCACCAAAATCCAAGCCTAAGCCGCTTGCATTTATCTTTTCATAAAGTTTATAGTAATAAAATTTAGCCGCTATACCTATAGAAAATTTTTCTGAAAAACGATTTGAAAAACCAAGAAAAAATTGATTCTCGGATGTAGAAAGATCGCCGGTTTTTGCACCTGAGTTATCTGCACCGATTATATTGCTAACCCCGGCGTTGATAACGCCTATACTTATACCAGCGCTGCTTCTTGGTTTTCTATCCGGACGTTTATCTGTTGATGAATAGAAATCAAACCGTCTGGTATAGTTTAAATAATTAAGTGATCTATCGAGTGAAAGAAACGTATAGGAAGTTTGAAATGAATTACCATCCTGGAACACAGTTACAGCAGGGTTGTAATAAGAAACTAAATTACCTTCAGTTACAGCAGCCATCGCGTTGCCCATACCTATTCCGCGTGCACCAAAACCCATACGACTGAAAGCACCGGGCATACCTGCCATTGATGAAAATTTTGGCTGAGCAAATAACGCAATTGAAAATAAAAACGAAATAATTAATACTTTTTTCATAGCCCGCCTCCCTACTGTAAAACCAAAATTTTGCCAAAGACCGGCTCTTGAGAATCAACTTCAACACGATAAAAATAAACGCCGTTAGGAACAATTGAACCGTTATCATTTTTACCATCCCAAAAATCGATAACGCCGTTGTTTACGCCGCCCAAATCATCAACAACGTTTGAAGGGTTGCCTCTTGTTGCATTTTGAATAACGGTGCGAACGTAGTTCATTCCGAAATCAAATATCCTGATTGTTACCGAGGCAGATGCACCCCCTGTGCTGTATTTTATTTTACAAATTTCCTGCCGCGGCGAAAAAGGATTTGGGAATGCATAACTTTCTGTTTTTGACGAAAGTGAACGTGAAGCAAAATAAACTTTCCAATCACCTTTCCAAACTCCTCCGGTTTCAGTTAACCTTGCTAAACCATCTGTAGAACCAAGCCACACATAGTCTTTTTGCGAGCCAGCTGCGTAATAAGTATTCGTGTTTATCGGTATGTTGGTCTGCTTATCTTTTATTGATGTGGGGAGTATCCAGCTTGCGCCCAGATTGCTCGATCGAAAAGAGCCGTTATCTGAAGGTGCGATTACATCAAATGATTTGAATCCAAAGTTATGAACCTTTTCACCTTCAAGTGAAGTGCCCCAATTTTCACCGCCGTCAGTAGTGTAACTTACTCCGTAAAACTCAGTCTGCCCTTCGGCACGCCAAGTGGCTCCCCAAATAGAATTATTGGTTTTATTAAAACCAAGCGCCACTACAAAATTACCGCTTATAGGATTATTTTGATTTTGATTGTTAAATTTTCTCCAGCTAATTCCGTAATCGGTTGATTTGTTGATGCCATTTGCGGTGCCGACATATAAAGTAGAATCATTTGTTGCGATGACCGAGAATACTCTATGATTCAAATTATTATCGGAACAAAACTTCCCTGCAACCGGCTGCAAACAAAATTCTAACGTATCGGTCGGGGAAATTGAATTTAATCTGTCCGGAGGTAAAATAACTCTTTGCCACGACAGTCCCATATCGCTGCTTTTACGCAAACCTCCTGCAAATGTAGAAATCCAAATAGTGTACGGCGGTGTAAAAGCAATATCATAAATTAAATTTTGAATTGAAACTGTAACGGGGAGTGCTCTTATTTTATTAATTCCGTATACAATAACAGTATCTGAATTGTTGTCGAGCGGCTGCGGAATTTTTTGCCATGTTACCCCTTTGTCGGTTGTGTATCTTAAACCGCTCCCCTCGGGTAAAGTGCTTCCGCTTCTTTCAACAGAGTGTGCGGTTGCTGCCCAGAATATTCCTTTGTAAGCACCAATTGCGGAAATGCTTTCGCTTCCAAAAGCATCTGTACCCGAAAAATTTGTCCAGTTCTCTCCTTTATCAAAAGACACGCTTACACCGCGGCTGCTGCCAAGCCATATCGTATCACCGATTGTTAAAATATCGCTGATACTGTTGCTTGCAGGGTTAGCCGCATTAGCTTTGTAAAGTTTCCCGTCTTCGGGTAAAAAGAAAGATGACGGATTTGTTTGTGCATAAAAGTTACTGCCGGTCGTCAATATAAATAAAATTAGAAATATTTTTTTTATCATTATTTTAATGTTATGTGATGTTCGATTGTGTTGCTTAATTTATTTCCCCTGTCAGTTGCTTGAAAAACAAACTTGTATGTGCCTTTAGTGTTAGACGGCGTAACTTGTATAACCACAGAATATATGCCGTCATCAGCTGCCGCATCTCCGTTAGCACTATTTCCATCATCATTAAGTTCTACTTTGTTTCCGTTAGTTGTGCCATCGGGTCTATACGAAATAAAAGAGACTGATTTAATATCATTTAAACCGTTAGCATCCGCAGCTTCAATTGAAAGCAAAATTAGGGAATTGGGTGCCAGCACTTCCACCGTGTCAGGCGCGGTTAAGTTTGAAATAACAGGAGCAATATTATTTTGCCCGTTCTCATAAATAAAGTTGTGGATAGCAACTTGATTTGTAATACCGTCATTAGATGTAATAAAATACCGTGCTTGATAGTTACCATTTAAGTATGACTGGCTAAACGGAAACTTGTTTGAAAAAACATTATCGCCCGAAGTTCTGTCACCGTGTATTGTGTTTCCATCATCATAAAGTACTACCGGTGATGTGTTAATCATGTCGTTATCAGGAGAATAAATATTAAAGTAAGCCTTCTGCACATCCGATGAAGGATTTATCTGCAGAAAAAATACTGCGGAAGAATCCCCGATAGCGTATTGGAATGAATTAAAATAACTAACCCATGTTACCTGGTAATTAGAAGTTTGAGGGTCAAGGATATTATCGGTTTTTTTTTCGCAACCCCAGAAAAGGAATGGGATTATAAGAAGAATTATTTTTTTCATAGTTAATTTTATCTTTAATAGTTCCGCTGCTCAAGGTAAAAAGAAAGCACCTACAAGCCATATATAGGGGCAGGTGAAAATGAAATTATAAAAATGAAGAAACTTAAATAGCCAAGTATCTTTCTTTTAGTGTCCAACGGTGAATAATCCGGTATCGGCGGATGTTTAATTTTTATAATAAAATATAATATCATTGCCCATATCAACCAGCCGCTCCATAGGAAATTTAAATTCATTTCGAGAAGCAGCGCATCAACAAAACCAAAAACTCCCGAAATAAGTAATAAAATAAATGCTATTGATGCTATTGTGTAACTTTTATTCTCGCCGAATAATGTGTAAGAAATATGTCCTCCATCAAGCTGCCCGATGGGAATCATGTTCATAGCTGTAATGAACAGCCCGAACCAGCCCGCACATAAATAAGGGTAGTGATAAATTTCACTCATTGGCGGGAAAAAATCGGCAGGGTTTACAAACACCCATTTCAAAAATACAAACAGCAAATTGTCGCCGAATATCAAACCCATTCCCCCTTTACCGAAATCGGCAGAAAAAAAATCGGGGTGAATATGTAATATATACTGCTCACCCGGTACATTCACAAAACCATAAATTAGCACTGCTAGGGTAGCAATAAACCCCGCAATAGGTCCGGCAACTCCTATATCAAACATTTCTTTTTTTGTAAAGATAGGTGACTTTGTTTTTATAACAGCCCCCATAGTTCCAAAATTTATAAAATAAGGAATCGGAGGAAACGGGATAAAAAATGGAAGGGTTGAATCAACCTTATGATGCCTTGCTGCAAAATAATGACCGAACTCGTGGCAACTGATAATAAATAAAATTGCAAAAGCGTATGGTAAACCGAGAGCCAAACTGTCAAATGTATAAGGACCTATTTGCCCTGTCGTCCAAAATGCACCGGCAAAGGTTACTGTAATAAAAGTAAAAAGAAATAACCCAACGTGTAAAAGAATGGTTTTTAACTTCTTAGATTTTAATTTATTTTTATGGTGCCGTTGATATGTTGGGCTAAAATAATCTTGCATTAAAGGTCTACGCTAAATCCAATTGTTGAGTAATGTTCTCGGTAATCAAAATACTCGCCGTGTACGCTATTACCCGAAAAGTAAGATGCAAATATACTAAAACCTTTGTTATACGGCTTGCCGAATTTCAAACCGGCACTGATTATGTTATTGCCGTAATAGGAATTTATTTTACTTAGTTTAAAATCATAAGCTAAAAAAGGAGTAATACCGTTTGATATTAAATCCTTAGCATAATAATCGAAGCCAAGCTGGTAGACCCCTTTACCGAACACTTTTGGAGATGTATGAAATAAATATGTAAGTCCGGCATACACTCTCAACCCGTTATATTTATAATAAGGAAATAACTCGAGGAATTCCCGACTGTACACACGGGGAATTCTCCCCTCGCGCCAATCATAATAATTGTAATCAAAATGTCCATCAACAAAATGTGCGCTGATATGGCTTAACCTAAATCTTGCCCCGTATTCGGTTTCGTTTTCTTTTACTTTATAACCGGCATTTAAACCAAAAAAATAATCAATCGCTTCAACCGGAAAATGAAACTCGCTTTCGCCGCGAAGTCGAGTATATGTAAATAAATCAGCCCCAAAGGAAAACACCGCATTATCTTTTGAGTAATGCAGAAAATCAGACGATGTACCGATGTCGAGTCTCAATTGACCTCTGCCGAGCACGAATGAAAAACCGGCTTTCGGTTCAAGAAAATTTGCAGTGAATGGTTGAATATTTAGGTTGTCAGGAAACCATTCAGTTGCTGTCTGCGAAAAACAAACTGCGGTTAGTAAAAAGAATTGGATTATGAATATTCGCTTAAGCATAAATGTTCTAAAGATTTTTTTTTATTTTTTGTTTAATAAGTTTTTGGTAGCTGTATTTAAATTTTGATGTTAAGCTTGCCACTGCGTATAAATTTGTAGGGAATGCAAACGACGGTTCGAAGTAGCAATTTACGGTACAGCCTTGACAAAAATCGAAGCGACCTTCCATTTTTTTAAAGTATTTTATCTTCTCCGATTTACGGATTTCTTTTATAGGTCTATCTATTTTTATTCTTTCATTGCTGAAATGATAACACGGCAAAATGATTTCGTTATAAGGCGATATTACAACAACACGCGAAACAGCTTTGCATTTTGGATTATTAATATCATTCCCTCCGTCAAGACGGAGTTTCATAAAACCTTTATTTAAGTAGATGTCCCTTTTGCCGTTGCAATACTCATCTATATACTCAACAGCTTTATTTGTTAAACCGGGGTTTCCGAAATATGAAAACACAGGGTTAACAAGTAGCACAAGATCATGTTTTTTGGCAATCTCGTGCATGCGCGGAAGTTTTTTGTATGTGTCGTTTGTTACTGTAAAAAGAATGTCCGGATACTCGCCCAACGATTTTGCAATTTCGATACTCTTAAATAACTGTTTGTAGCAGTCAACTTTTCTTATACGGTTATGCTCTTCTTCATCCGGAGAGTCGAGCGAAAAATGCAGCAGATTAATTTTGCCGACAAGTTTTTCAGCGAACTTTGGGTACAACATTGCGTTTGTTGTAATGCTCGTTTGCATTCCGTTTGATTTTGCAAATTCCGCCATTAAGTGAATTTCTTTATGAAGCAGCGGCTCGCCTCCGGTTAAATCAATAAATTTAACGCCAAGCTCGGCTAACTGTGTCACGTTATTTTTAAAATCATTTAGATCGGTATAGGGCGTATCCTTAAAGTTTTCATGAACACCGAAATGACAAAACTCGCAAAATGCATTACATCTGTAGGTTACATAATAGTTACATAAAAGCAGCATTAATATTTTCTCCCCTTCCAATTAACTTTTTTACCGGTGAATAAAAGTATCAGAGGTAAAATAATTACGTACAACGTAAAGTATATCTGAAAACTCCAGAAATATTTCATATCTTTTGTTAACTCTAATTTTTGATGAACTGAATAGAGAACAAAAAAGTCGGTGGATAGTTTAAAAAAAACAAGATACAGCCAAACAGGCGAAAACATAACCGGAGTTAGTAAAACTAAAATGTTTGATAAGAATCCCCACATCATCACAAAATAACCACGCGGACGGGAGTCTAAACCGCCTACGCCCCATCTCTTTTTTTGATGATATAATGCTTTCATATTTTCGCATGGCTCTGAAACAACAAGCGCGTCCTTATCGAGCGGGTAAATAATTTTATATTTTTTTAATTTATCAAAAACCATTAACAGCCCAAAATCTTCGGTTACGCTAAAAGGAATTCCCTCGTATCCGCCCACCTCTTGGTATACACTTTTACGGTACGACATATTGTTGCCGATACAGCTTAGCGGCTTTTTAAAATTCATTGTTCCCGCCGCTACAATAAGTAGGTAAATAAAATCAAGTGCCTGCATACCGCTGAAACCGCCTGTGGTTTTTTGAGTTGTGTACCCGTTTACCATCGCAACATCTTTTGTATAATAAGAAGCCAATGTATTTGCCCACAACGGATGAACAGCGCAGTCAGCATCTGTTGTAATTATTATTTCTCCTTTTGCTATTTCAATAGCAGTGGCAATGGCGTTTGTTTTACCGCGCAGTTTTCCAATTTCATTTTCCACATCAATTTTTTTGAAGATAGGTTTATCAACAATAAAATCATCGATGAGTTTTCCGGTGGCATCGGTAGATTTATCATCAACCACGTAAATTTCTAACTTGCCGTCCGGGTACTGGAGATTATTTAATGATTCAAGACAGCGAATAATATTCTTCTCTTCGTTTCTTGCAGCTACAATTACTGTCGCCGCGGGTAATTTATCATCACTTAACTTTTTAAATTTTTTGGAGGCGCCTATACTAAAAAAAACCGATTGCATAAAATAACCGCTGAGTATAATTAAAAATATTATTTCAAACATTCGTCCGGCTCTCCAAATGTAAATCCTTTTTTTTCTGCTTCATTAATAATCAGTTCAATAGAATCGGCTATAATCTCTTTTGATTTTAAACTATCGTGCAAAACAATTATTGAATTATCTTTTAAAAATTTTTGAACCGCAAATTTAACAACATTTATATCATTTTTATAATCGTAAGTTAAAAGACTCCACATTATATTTTTCAACCCAAGGCG
>JAIOIM010000511.1 GCA_019912505.1 Ignavibacteriaceae bacterium | reverse complement strand
AATAATATGCAAATACCAATAGAATATTATCTCACTCTAAGCGCATTTATGTTTATTGTTGGTGTAGTGGGTGTTTTAACCAGACGAAACGCAATTATAGTTTTTATGTCGATTGAGTTGATGCTTAACTCGGCAAACTTAACCTTTGTCGCTTTCTCCTCCTATATGGGGAACACACTCGGTCAACTTTTTGTGTTTTTTGTAATGGCGGTTGCCGCTGCGGAGGCTGCTGCCGGGCTTGCAATTATTATCGCGTTATATAGAAATAAAATGACGCTCAATATTGATGAAGTAAACATTCTAAAATGGTAATTATAATTAATCAGAAATTAACCCTAAATAAAATAGTATGATTCAACTTATTTATTTAACAATCTTACTCCCGCTGCTCGGTTTTTTAATTAACGGAGTTTTCGGCAGCAAGATAAAAAATGAAAAGATAATCGGTGTAATAGGCAGCGGCACAATCGGGTTATCTTTTTTAATTGTGCTTTTTGCATTTATCGAAACGCTAAAATTGCCCGCCGAAAGCAGACAAACAATTGTTTCATTATTTACATGGCTTGATGTCGGCGGTCTGCAGGTAAATATAGCTTACCAGGTCGATCAATTGTCCCTTACAATGGCGTTAATCGTTACCGGTGTGGGTTTCATAATACATGTTTATTCTATCGGATATATGCGTGGCGATAAAGGTTTCTGGCGCTTCTTTTCATATTTAAATTTATTCATCTTTGCCATGATGAATTTAATTATGGCAGATAACTTTGTCCTTCTTTTTCTTGGTTGGGAAGGAGTTGGACTTTGTTCTTACTTGTTAATTGGTTTTTGGTACGATAGAAAATTTGAAAAGGGGACAACCGGAGATGCAGCAAAAAAAGCATTTATTGTAAATAGAATAGGCGATTTCGGTTTTTTACTTGGCATGTTTCTAATTTATATGACGTTTAACAGCCTGAATTTTAACGATGTATTTTCGCGTGCAGCATCATTTGGTGTAAGCGAATCGGTATTTACATTTATTGCTCTATTTTTATTTATCGGCGCTACAGGAAAATCGGCGCAAATTCCTTTATTCGTCTGGCTTCCCGATGCAATGGCTGGTCCAACACCAGTTTCAGCACTTATACACGCAGCTACAATGGTTACAGCCGGCGTTTATATGGTTGCAAGGTGTTCAATTATTTTTGCCTCAGCTCCGGCTATTATGACGCTGATTGCAATAATAGGATTATTAACGGCATTCTTTGCCGCTACTGTTGGTCTTGTACAGAATGATATTAAAAAAGTTCTCGCCTACTCAACAGTTAGCCAGCTTGGTTATATGTTTCTTGGTCTCGGTGTGGGCGCTTTTTCTGCCGGTATCTTTCACGTGATGACTCACGCATTCTTCAAAGCGTTATTGTTTCTTGGCGCCGGTTCGGTTATCCATTCAATGCACGAAGAACAAAATATCCAAAATTACGGCGGACTAAAAAAATATATGCCGCACACCGCATTCACTTTTTTAATTGCTGCGCTTGCAATTTCGGGTGTTCCTATTTTTTCTGGTTTCTTTAGTAAAGATGAAATACTTTGGTACTCGTTTGCAAACGGCGGTTTGTTTTATTGGGTGATTGGCGCCTTTACAGCACTGCTGACTGCGTTTTATATGTTTAGGCTCTACTTCCTTACATTTGAAGGGAAGGAGAGATTCGGACACGAAAAACATCCGCATGAATCACCTAAGCTTATGACCATCCCTCTGATTGTTCTTGCAGTTTTAGCTGCTATCGGCGGATTAATAGGAATACCCGAAGTATTCTCCGGTGAGCACGGCAACTTGTTCCACTCATGGTTAGAACCCATCTTTAAAAATGCCAACATGAAATTAGCGTTTTATAGTTCCCACAGCCACCTGCAAGAAATAGTGTTGATGGTTATTTCTGTTGCCGGTGCGATAGGATCAATATTGTTTGCCAGGTATGTTTATCTGAAAAATCCTTCGATTGCACAAAAAACTTCTCAAAAATTTGCTGGTTTTTATAAACTACTTTTCAACAAATATTATGTAGATGAAACTTACGATGCGGTAATTGTAAATCCGATAAAAAAATCATCCGAATCTTTTTTATGGAAAATTGCAGACGATAAAATTATTGACGGATTGGTTAATGGAACAGCCGCTTTAATTGCTTCAGTTTCAGAAAATATTAGAAAAATGCAAACCGGTGTTGCTCAATTTTATGCCGTGGTAATGATGATAGGTGTTGTTACGGCTTTATTCTGGATTATACTAAGTTTATAAAATATGGAAAATAATTTTTTAATATCTCTATTATTATTAACGCCTCTTGTTGGGGGTTTAATTTTACTTTTACTCCCCAAAAACAACCCGAACCTTATCCGGTATTTCGGATTAGCAATCTCGCTTGGTACGTTTGTAGTTTCATTATTTATCTACGCCGGATTTATTAATACCATCCCGGGATTTCAATTTGTTGAAAAATATAGCTGGATAAAAAACTTAAACATAAGCTATACCGTTGGTATTGATGGGATTTCAATGCTGCTTGTTTTGCTTACAACATTTTTAACACCGCTTACACTAATTTCAAGCTGGGCTGGCATTCAGAAAAAAATAAAAGAATTTACATTTTTTATGCTCATGCTCGAAGTTGGTATGCTTGGAGTTTTCGCTTCACTTGATCTCTTCCTATTTTACATATTTTGGGAAGCGATGCTTATACCGATGTATTTTATAATTGGTATCTGGGGCGGAGAGCGAAGAATATATGCATCGGTAAAATTTTTCATTTATACAATGTTCGGTTCACTCTTAATGCTTGTTGCAATAATATGGCTTGCAGTTTACGCATCAGGCACACTCGGTTATTTTTCTACAGATTTAGTTGAGTTGTATTCCGTTGCGCCATCAATTGTCGCTGAAGTTCAAAACTATATGTTTCTGGCATTTGCTTTTAGTTTTGCCATCAAAGTGCCGTTATTCCCACTGCATACCTGGCTTCCGGATGCACACGTTCAGGCGCCCACTGCAGGCAGTGTTATTCTTGCCGGCGTTCTCCTTAAAATGGGAACTTATGGATTGGTTAGATTTTGTCTTCCACTTTTTCCGCAGGCGTCTGTAAATTATGCTCCGTTTATTTCAATTCTTGCTATCATAGGTATTTTATATGGGGCTCTTGTGGCAATGGTGCAAAAAGATATGAAAAAACTTGTAGCTTACTCTTCGGTTGCACACCTTGGTTTTGTTGTCCTTGGCATATTTGCCGTTACTCAAGAATCGATGCAGGGTGCAATAATACAAATGGTAAATCATGGGCTGTCTACCGGTGCTTTATTCCTTTTAGTAGGGATGCTATATGAGAGAACTCATACAAGAGAAATAGCCGATTACGGCGGAATTGCTAAGATTGTACCGATTTATGCTACGGCTTTATTGTTTGCTTCATTGTCATCGATTGGTTTGCCGGGGTTAAATGGTTTTATCGGCGAATTTCTAATTTTACTCGGTGCGTTCAAATCGCCTGTGCTTAATAGCTGGTGGTATACTGTATTTGCAACCTCTGGAGTTATTTTTGCCGCAGTATATCTTTTATGGATGTATCAAAGAATTGCTTTTGGCGAAATAAAAAACCAAAAACTTTATGAACTCAAAGACATGAGCAAAAGAGAAATGCTGGTTCTTGTTCCGATATTTATTTTTATTATTTGGATTGGTGTATATCCAAGTACATTTTTAAATGTATCTAAAGCTTCAGCTAATAAAGTGGTTGAGCAGGTTATTACACCAAGTGTGATTGGTCTAAAATAAAATATGATTAGATTTAGACCCATTGCCATTGCAGTATTTTTGCTGCTAATCTTGTTCTTTGTAAGTACTGACTTGGCAGCCGCAAGTTCTCCGCAGCACGATTCTACCGGCGTTAAAACCGAAGTGGCGGCAGATCATGTTCTTCCATCAACAATTATGGTTTTGCCGTTTGTATTACTTTTATTGATGATTGCAACCGGTCCGCTGTTTTATCATCATTTTTGGGAAAAACATTACCCGAAAGTATCGATTGTTCTTGCACTGATAACGGCGTCCTACTATTTAATTGTTCTTCACGATATGCACAGCTTAAGACATACTCTGGCTGAATACTTATCGTTTATAGCATTACTCAGTTCGCTCTTTGTTGCATCGGGAGGCATACTGATAAAGGTTGACAAAAAATCGACCCCTTTTATAAATGTACTATTTTTATTATTTGGCGCTGTCATCTCTAATAT
>JAIOIM010000510.1 GCA_019912505.1 Ignavibacteriaceae bacterium | reverse complement strand
GATCATGGAATTGTTGAAACTCCAATTTTTATGCCGGTTGGCACACAGGGAACTGTAAAAGCTGTAAACCAGGATTATCTTAAAAACGACATAAAAGCGGAAATTGTTCTTTCAAATAGTTATCATCTTTATCTGCGCCCCGGCACCGATATTCTGGAAAAAGCCGGCGGCTTGCATAAATTTATGAACTGGAGCGAACCGATACTGACAGACAGCGGCGGTTACCAGGTTTTTAGTCTGTCCGAGCTAAGGAAATTAAAAAAAGACGGTGTTGAATTCCGATCGCATCTCGACGGCTCAAAACATTTTTTTACGCCCCAAAAAGTAATAGGCATAGAGCGCAGCATCGGATCGGATATTATGATGGTGCTTGACGAATGTACACCGTACCCTTGCGATTATGATTACGCCAAACGTTCAAAAGAATTAACATCAGCCTGGGCGGTTCTTAACAAAGAAGCCTTTGAAAAATCGAAACCGCTTTACGGACATAAGCAGTTTTTATTCGGAATTATTCAGGGCAGTGTTCATAAAGATTTGCGTGAGTCGTCAGCAAAAGATTTACTCGCACTTGATTTTGATGGTTACGCAATTGGCGGGCTTGCTGTTGGCGAACCTACGGAAACAATGTATGAAATGGTTGATTTTATAACCGATTTTATGCCGGAAGATAGACCGCGGTATTTAATGGGAGTAGGACGGCCTGAAAATATTCTCGAAGCTGTTGAGCGCGGCGTGGATATGTTCGACTGCGTAATGCCAACGCGTAATGCACGTAATGCAAATTTGTTTACCTCCGCCGGTATTCTTTCGATGCGTAACGCAAAATATAAAGATGATTTTACAACAATCGATGTTGAATGCGATTGTTATACATGTAAAAATTATTCCAAAGCTTATCTGAGGCATCTTTTTATCGCCAGCGAAGTGTTGGCTTTGGAATTAGCAAGCATACATAATCTTCATTTTTATCTTAACCTTGTTAAGACAGCAAGAGCGAAAATAATTGAAGGTTTGTTTGCCGAATGGAAAATTGAAACAATTAATAAAGTATCAAAACCAATAAATAATAATGGAGTATAAATTGAATCTAATATTAGAAACGGCAC
>JAIOIM010000509.1 GCA_019912505.1 Ignavibacteriaceae bacterium | reverse complement strand
ATTGAGAACTGATGTTCAAAAGATCAATTTTGAAGTTGAGTGAAATGAATGAAGATTATGGGGTAAAAGAAAAAAGGACGATTGATAATCGTCCCTTTTTTAATTAAACAAGTTCAGTTTGTATTAATTTTTTTTCTATTTCGTTTACATAATCAGATGCGCTAAGGGCAGCAATTGTACCATCGGCTACTGCGGTTGTAACCTGCCTATATTTTTTTTGTATTGAATCGCCCGCTGCAAAAACACCGGCTATATTCGTTTGCATATCAGCATCAACAACAATTTCTTTCCGCTTGTTAAGTTCAACTAATCCTTCGATAGATTCAGTGTTTGGAACATAACCGATAAAAATAAACGTCCCGTCTATTTTCATTGTTGTTGATTCTTTTGTGTTTTGATTTTCAATCACAACAGATTCAAGTTTTCCTTCACCTATAAACTCACTTATTTTACTTCCCATAATGAAGTTGATCTTTTCGTTTTTCTTTGCTTCCTCTATGTAATGCTCAAGCGCCTGGAAGTAATCGAACTGATGAACAACTGTAACTTTGGAGGCATATTTTGTGAGTGACACCGCTTCTTCAAGAGCAGAGTTTCCGCCGCCGACTACTATTATTTCTTTGTCCTGGAAAAAATCACCATCGCAAGTAGCACAGTACGAAATTCCCTTGCCTTTAAATTTTTCTTCACCGTTTGCGCCAATCATTCTCGATTTACCACCGGTTGCAATTATAACCGCACGCGATGTAAATTCATCTTTACCGTTGATAGTAACTTTTTTAGTATCACCTTCAAGTGCTATCGATGTAATTTTTATATTTGATCGAATTGTGCAGCCGAATTTTAGAGCTTGCGTTTTCATATTACGGGCAAGTTCGTACCCGCTTATATTTTCCACACCGGGATAATTTGCAATTTCGTGGGTAAGAACCATCTGCCCGCCAACTGCACCTTCATTCAAGATTAATGTTTTTAGTTTTGCGCGCGATAAATAAATTCCCGCCGTAAGCCCTGCAGCGCCCGCGCCAATAACAATAACATCATAATCATTTTGCATAATATAATCCTTAAAAATATTATGGTGTCTCTCATTCTTATTATATAACCGTTGCCGGTCTAAGCCGCAAAGACACCAAAATTAAAATTTTTCGTTTTTACTTTTTGAAGTTTTCATCAAGAATGGATGTAACCTGTTCTCT
>JAIOIM010000508.1 GCA_019912505.1 Ignavibacteriaceae bacterium | reverse complement strand
GATAATACCATCGTGCCTGGTAACACTTATTACTATAGAATTAGAACTTACCAAGCGGGCAGCTACTCTCCTTATTCCGAAGAAAAAAGTATATATTCCAGAATAATTCCACCACCTTCACCGACTGGTTTGTATGTTTCTTATTACACGGGCACCGGCATTATGGATTTAGCATGGAATTTTGGTACCACTCCTATTACAAAGTTTCTTATTGAAAGAAAGAATGTTACTGACGGGGGTAGCTTTGTTCAACTAGCTGAAGTTGATGGTACAATAAAAATTTACCAGGATTTAACGACTGAATGCCAAAAGACATACATTTACAGAATAAAATCTTACGATGGATACGTAAGCTCCCAAGCTTCTAACGAGATTACAATTACTAACTCAGACATTTGTGAATAATTTATTTTGAATACAGATTATAAAATAAACCGCTATCTGCTTGATGCTCTTAACGAAAGTATAAAGCATCCGTTTATAGTAATGGATGAATCGGGAAATATATTATCTTCCAACAATGTTGCAAAAATATTATTTTCGCTTGAGCAGGACGGCGTAAATTTTTATGATTTAATCGATGAAGCTTCGGTTGAAAAAATCAGTCCGCTGTTTCATGATTTAAATGAAGCAAAAAAACCGATCGTGCGGGATGTTCAGTTTTTGCTTAGCAGCGGTGATGAAATTGATTGCGAGCTTACTTTAAACTCCTACCGCGAAGGACCCGATCATTTTGTTTTCTGTTCATTTAAAATGAAAGAAAACAAAATAAAACTCCGTGGAATTACAAAAATAGAGGGGCTATCTACTGATGTTAAGGAAGTAATAAAAAATCCAAAAATATTGGAAATATTTGAAGATATTAGATCGCTCTACCCGTTTACTTTTATCGGGAAAGAAAAAATTAGAAAAGAAATTGATACGCTTGATGAATATTTTTGGGTAAAAGATTCAAAGGGAAATTATATAATTATTAATAATAAATTCTCCAAAAGTCTTGGTCTAAAAACTACTCAGATAGAGGGAAAGAACGAAAATAATTTTATTGCACAGTATCTCGTTAGCATTCGTAATTCTATTGATGAGTATATTAGCCAGTCATTAAATTGTGTTATTCTTCAAGGTATTCCCGTTAAGGGCATACCCTCGGATGAGAACTATGAGACTATTGAAATTCCGTTATCTGATGCTGAGAACAAAGTAGTTGCAGTTTTAGGAATTGCCCAAATATCAAAAGATTTTTTGGGAAGAAACAAATCGGATTTATTTGATTCCTTTAAAGACTCGGCGAAATATTTCCCTGGCTTATTTGTATTTACCGATACTCACGGAGTAATAAAAAATACATCTTCCGATTTAAAAAAACTTTTTGCAATTGCAGAATTCCAATTTGCCGGTAAACAAGTTGATGAATTATTTCCTGGAAAAATTGCATCTTCGGTTAGAGATTTTTTTATTTTGGGTGGCGAAAATAATCTTTTAGATACAGATGAGCAGATAAAGATCGGTGATCGAAATTTTAACGGCTTGCAAATTAATATAGATCGATTATTTTCGGAAGAAAATAAATTAATCGGGTATTCATTTTTTATCGAAGATAAAAATGCTACCGTTGATCTTGAACAACTAATTACCGGGAGAGGCAGAATGTTTGAAGTACTAATTCAAAATAACCCTGAACCAATTTACATATACGATAAAGACAACCTGCGCTTTCTTGAAGCTAATAGCGCGGCACTTAATCTTTATGGTTACAATAGAGATGAATTCCTTCAAATGGATTTGACTGACCTTTATACCCCGGAAGATATTCAAACGCTTCTCGACTCCACAATTACAAAAATTAAAGAAAGTAAGTTTAGCGGACCTTACAAACACAGAAAAAAAGACGGCTCTTCAATTTTTGTAGAAATTAGCAAAATCAGTTTTAAGTATCAAAGTAAAGATGCCCATTTTAATACTATCAGAAATGTTACCGAACAATTGGAACTCGAGAAAAAATCGCAGTTGTTTAAAGCATCTTTCGAAAACTTAAGCGATGTTCAATTTGTTACTGACAGCGCCGGTTTTATACAGTATCAAAATCTTCATGCAACAAAAATATTAGGCTACTCCAAAACTGATTTCAAGGACTCCTCGTTTGCTTCATTCTTTACAGATAGCGAACGCGGTACTATAAATAGCACCATTTTTAAGGAGCATATTAAAGAATCAGTTACCCTTTCATCAGTTATGAAAAAAATGGACGGCGGCTTACTTGATGTTCAATTAGTAGCTACCCCGATTATTGATTACAACGGTAAAGTTGATTCGTTCAATATTTTGGTAAAACCTAAAGAAAATCCCTCTATTGTTAATGAAGTTATTAAGGAAGTATTTGTTGAAAAAGTAGCTGAGCAAAATCAAAGCGCAACAGGAGCGCAAAATAATTCAGCGTTTTTATCAAGTGCGTTTCACGAACTGCTAACGCCTATAAATGTTATTCTCGGGTTTGTTCAAGAGTTAACCGGAGGGAATGATGATCTTACCCCGGACCAAAAAGAAGCAGTTGATATTATAAATCAGAATCGTTTAAATCTTCTTAGTACGATGAACGCCGTTGTAGAGTTGGCAGCTATCGATCGGAATGATATTGAAATTAAAAAAGCAGAAACTTCTATAACCGCAGCGCTAGATAGTCTAAGCCGCGAGTTGGAGGATTTATCATCTATCAGAGACGTTGAATTTACTTATGGAAAAATATCAGCTTCGTTAACATTTTACTCCGATCAGCAGAAATTTGTTAGTTTACTTTCACAAATAGTCCGGATAGTAACACGCCTCTCGAAAGAAAGAAAAATATATTTCAGTGCCTATCCTTATCAGGATGATTCATTTATTGTAAGCATTAAAGACGGCTACAACGTCAGCTCGCCGTATTTAATCGACCAGCTTACACAGCTTTTTTCAAATGAAGAAACCACTTCAAGAAAAGATTTTGGAATATCAAAATTAACCCAGAGGCTTGCCAAATCATTGCTGAAATTATTGAACGGAGATTTTGAAATATTCTTAAATGACGCCAAAAAGCGTGACTGCGGTTTTGTATTTCCGCTAAACATAGATCAGTTAAAGACAACAAAAACTATAGTTGATACAACAACACCTCAAATTGACGAACAGAAAATATATCAGAAACCAACAGCCTCCGTTGAGTCTGAAGTATATAACGAACCTGAAATTACACGTAAATCTGGGGTCGTATTCAAAGAGCATAATCCTTTAAAAGGCGATATGCTTAATCATAAAGAAAATGAATTTATTCAGTCAAGCGACGAAAGCTTGCCAATTGATGATCAACCATTTTTTAATCACCCAAACGGACAGCCTGTTTCTTCAGCAGATATACACGAAATTAAAAATGAAGAAATTAGTCCGTCGGAATTGTCGGCTAAAAAAGAACGCGAAATTGAACCCCAGCCGCTGGCTTTTTCTGCTGATAACTATGCTCGGAACAGAAGGGAATTGGTTCTTTCCGAACTTAATTGTTTATATATAGAAGACCAGGTGGATTCACAAATACTATTCAAAGTTCAGATGAAAGAACTGAAGGATATAAAATTTGCGGTGAGCTTTGAAGATGCCTTGCCGTTACTCGATAGCCACAGTTTTAATTTTATTGTTATGGATATAAATCTTCAGGGTGAGTACAACGGTTTAGATGCATTAAAAATAGTTAGAAAGATGCCGGCTTACGAAAACACTCCAATTATTGCGGTAACCGCTTACGTTTTACCCGGCGATAAAGAAAAGTTTATTGCCACAGGTTTTAACGATTTTATATCGAAACCGATTTTCCGTGAAAAAATGATTGATTCGCTCGATAAAATATTTGCGATGAGGTAAAGAGCCTATCTATTTACGGTTTTATAATGCTGCCAGGTTTTCCTATTAATATGGTGTGGTTAAAATTTTTAATGCCCGGTGTTTTGCTTAACGTGAATAGTAGCTACTATTGATAGGCTAATAACGTAATTCCGCATTTTCTTTTAAAGTTTTAATCCTCATTTATTACTCCCTCCCTTGACATTCCTTTTCTGCTTCCTTATTTTAACACCATACATA
>JAIOIM010000507.1 GCA_019912505.1 Ignavibacteriaceae bacterium | reverse complement strand
ATATTGTATTAGAAGGAAGAAAAATATAATTTTTGATTGATAATAAAATTATGGTTACTATGGAAACACAAAAATCTACTCGTCTTCTTTCGCTTGATGTTTTTAGGGGCATAACAATTGCAGGAATGATTCTCGTAAATAACCCCGGCAGCTGGGGTTCAATTTATCCTCCTTTAGAACATGCAAAGTGGAACGGCTGCACACCAACCGATTTAATTTTCCCTTTCTTTCTTTTTATTGTTGGCGTTGCTATTACTTATTCTCTTTCTAAAAGAAAAGAAAGAGGTGACGATCAGTTTAAACTTATGCTGCAGGTTTTTAGACGCGGTGCCATGCTGTTCCTGTTAGGTTTAATTCTCCAAGGATTCCCTTATTACGATTTGTCTATTATTCGAATACCCGGTGTGCTTCAAAGAATAGCTGTTGTCTACTTCTTTTCTTCGCTTATATTCTTAAAAAGCAGTATAAAAACAATTTCTATTATTGCCGTTGTATTATTAATATTTTATTGGCTTGCCATGACGTTAATACCTGTACCTGGTGTTGGTTATGCCAATCTAGAGCCTGCAACAAACCTTGGCGCCTGGATTGATAACAACCTGCTTTCCGGTCACCTCTGGAGTGCAACAAAAGTTTGGGATCCCGAAGGAATATTCAGCACAATACCGGCTGTTTCTACGGCACTATTTGGAATATTAACCGGCTACTGGCTTCGTAAAAAAATGGATGATACAACAAAGGTTGTATGGATGTTCATTTTCGGAAATATCGGGTTACTGCTTGGTTATATTTGGGATTTTTGGTTCCCGATAAATAAAAGCATCTGGACAAGCTCTTACGTAATTTATACCGCAGGCTTGGCGCTTCATTTTCTGGCTTTCTGTTATTGGTTTATTGATGTTAAAGGAATAAAGTGGTGGACTAAACCTTTTGTGGTTTACGGGTTAAACGCCATCACGGTATTTTTTGCTTCCGGAATTATAGGTCGGTTGATGGGCATGATAAAAATTACATCTGCCACCGGCGAAGATATTTCATTAAAAACATACATCTTCGAAAACTTTTTTCATTCGTGGTTAAGCACTATCAACGCCTCGCTTGCTTACGCACTTGTGTATGTAATAATATGGCTTGGCTTAATGTGGATTTTGTACGCTAAGAAAATTTTTATAAAAGTGTGAGTCTATTCTAAAAAGGTTGTAAACGGTTGAAGCCGTTTGAGACTCTCTATCCTTTTCTGTTAACCCACGACTTAAGTCGTGGGTTAATGATAAGTTAATTTTATACGAAACCGTTCCACCTGTGGGCTGTGGCGTAACGGTTTATATTTCTATCTCAAATTGAATTGTTTGCCTTTTTAAACTATACTCAAGTATTATTATTTATATACAATTTTAAGCATAGCTGGCTGATGGCAAAATGATTTACTGTCGGCAGCCATGTTTTCATTTAAATAGCTGCTTGTAATCTTTCATTCTTCTCTTTACTTTTACCAAAACAAATAGTCAATTTTCATTTGCGGTCGTATTACAAAATTATAATATTAATCTCGCTGTCGCTGCTGCTTTATTCTTGCAGTAAACAAAAACAAGCAGTTGATGAACAGCTAATAACAGAGTACAATAATGTCTGGTATCGGCAGGCAAGCGTTGATTTGGGGGCGCACATTATTATGCTTTCTTCCGACTCCGGTGTTGCTGTTTCAAGGGGCAGAGGTGATATTGACGGCAAAGTTTATTCTTACCATTCAGGCAAATGGACGGTTATTCATTCATTCCCTTATTCAGATTATCCTCAAATAAGTTTTTATAAAAATAAACTCTGGGTTATTAATCATCTTACCCACAACGGTTTTTTTAAACCTGTGCTTACCGAAATAGGTAAAACAAAAAAAGAAATACCCCTCCCAAAAATAATGTGGGATGAAACCGATTACGTGCTGTGGAAGAGTCTCTGTGTGTTACCCGAAGAAACCGCTTGGATGGCAGGGCAGCAGGGAAATATTCTTTTTTATAACGGACAAAATTGGGAATCAAAAAAAAGCTCGATAGATAAAAATACCCTGACCGATTTAACGTCTGGCGATATAAATGATATTTTTATGATCGATTCGTCAAGTGGTTGGGCTGTGGGTAAAGAGGGCGTTATTTTACGGTATAAAAACGGTGTGTGGAAAAATTATCATTCGCCAACAGATAAGCAGCTTCAAAGTATTGTTATGTTAAATGAAAGCTTAGGGTGGGCTGTCGGTTTTAACGGAACAGTATTAGAATTTAAAAACGGTGTTTGGTCTAAATGTAAAATCAATAGTTCGGCAATGTTTTATTCTGTAAAAGCAATTGACGAAAATCATGTTTGGGTGTGCAGTACAAATTCAAGCCTATATTTTTATAATGGCAGCAATTGGGTTGACGATAAAAATGCCGAGTACCTTGGGGAAGCCTTCCTCGATTTATCAATTATAAAAGACACTAACGGCTATCTTATCTGGCTAATCGGTACAAAAGGCATTTATACAAACTCCCAAGCACTTGGTTTTTCTTACACTGATTACACAACCCAGTCGCTTATACGCCCGACAGGGAGAAGTGGATTGTTCGTTCAAAATTTTGGAGAAGATTTTCCCGATCTCATCGTGATGAACGAAGAGGCTCCGCCGTTTCATTATAAAAATAATAACAGCGGAGTATTCGGCGATATATCAATCGAAAGCGGGTTAATAAATTCTATCCATTCCGCAGGTGCAGCAATTTCGGCAGATTTTAACAATGATGGTTATTTAGATTTTTTACACTTTGCAGACGATAACAATTTTAAGTTTTTCCTCGGCGCGGGCGATAATAAATTTATCGATTTTACCGAACGAAGTAATTTCGTTTTAGATTCGATAGACGCTTTTTCACTAATTTCAATTTCCGCTTTCGACTTTGACAACGACGGCAGCCTCGATTTATATTTTTCAAATGACGGCAGGCATGACATGCTTTTTAAAAATAATGGCGCCGGTTGTTTTGAAAATGTATTTCATAAAACATCTCTTCCTTACCAAAATAAAAAATCATTCGGTGCCTGCTTTTCCGATTTTAACAACGATGGACTGATTGATATTTTATATCCCTACCAGGTGCCGAATAATGGTAAATCCCTCGCATTGTATTTAAACCTTGGCAATTTTAATTTTTCTCTATTTGACGATCCGTCGTTTGATTCCCCAACAAATAAATCTCTTTCAACTTCTGTTGCTCTTGCAGAAGATTTTAACAACGATGGCTGGGTGGATATTTTTCTCCATCACCAAAAAGAAGCCCCGTGGCTTCTTATAAATAAAAACGGAAAACATTTTGAGAATGTTTCCGCCGCCGCTGGTTTTGATAAAACTATCTTTCATCCGGAACCCGAAAACGGAACAGCCGCGGCTGCAGATGTAAATAACGATGGCTGGTTAGATTTATTTATCAGTTCAAAACTTTATTTGAACAGTTCGGGTATGAAGTTTAAAGAAGTCTCTGAATTTACGGGATTAAACTTTACCGGTAATCCATCATTCGCAGATATCGATAATGATGGCGATGAAGATTTGTTTATCGGTAGTTCCACTCTTTCTCAGGGCGATAAAGGTGCCGTACTCTATAGGAACAACTTAAATAAAAACAACTATGTAAAAATTAGTGTCGAAGGAATTTATTCAAATCGATATGCAAGAGGCGCGCGAGTAAATTTATTCACTATCAAAAATAAAGATACGCTTTTGGTAAGCAGTAAAATCATCGGCGCAGGCAGCGCACCAATGCTGAATAATAGCGTCAGCAGTTTAATTTTTGCCGTTGATGAAAAAACACAAAATAACCTGCAGGTTGTTTTTCCGAATAATGAAGTTAAAATTCTTGAAAATGTAAAATCGGGTCAAAAATATTTTGTAAAAGAAACGCCTGCATTGGAAGCCGTGGTTATTCTTGCGTACAAATCATTGAGACGAACATATTTGCTAACCGACAAAACAACCGGAGCAGTAAGCCTTACAATCTTTTTACTTTTAATTTTTTCGTTAATATTTATAGGGAGAAAAACCGGTGCGGGACGATTTGTAAACCGCTGGTATTATTCGGTCTGCTTGTTTTTTCTTTTTGCGGCAGTATTTCATTACACAGTTTTGTCCGTGGGCATCATTATTCTTTTCCTTCCTTTTATTATTGTCGGCGCTGCCGGAAGCATCGGTATAATAGCTGCTAAATCATATTATAAAAAACTTGATGCTGAAATTATATCTCACTACAAAATTGAAAAACTTCTCGGTAAAGGCGGTATGGGAAAAGTTTATCTTACCAGCGATGTTAATACAAAACAGAAAGTAGCATTAAAAGTATTGATGCCTGAGCTGCTGCAAGATGAAGAAAACAAAAAACGATTTTCCGGCGAGGCGCGAATGTTATCCTCTTTTAATCACCCGAATATTGTAAAAGTTTATGAGCTTGGGGAAAGCGAAAACACAGGTTATATTGCAATGGAATATCTTCCGGGGGGTACATTAAAAGAATATCTCGATAATAACTATCCGCTAAGCTGGGAAGAAATGAAAAATATATTTCTCCAAATCTGCTCGGGACTTGAAGAGATACACGCTAAAAATATTGTGCACCGAGATATGAAAACGGGGAACATTATGCTTGATGAAAAAAACAAAATTCGCATAATGGATTTTGGTCTTTCTAAATCATCGCTTGTTTCAACAATGACGTCTCTCGGAACAGTTCTCGGTACGCTTGGTTATGTGGCGCCGGAACAGGTAACGAATGTTATGGTCGACAGTCGAAGCGATATTTTTTCGCTCGGAGTAATGTTGTACGAACTTTGTACAAATAAACTCCCTTTTAACGGCGAAAATGAAATGGCTCTTATTCACTCAATATTTAATACTCACCCCGTGCCGCCGTCATCAATAAATAATACTATGCCGATTGACGTAGATAAAGTTGTTATGAAATGTCTTTCTAAAAATGCCGATGAACGATATCAACACGTTGCAGAGCTTACGGAAATCCTCTCTACTCTTTCGTAAAAACAATTTGTATAATTAAATTATTCTTACGCTTTTACATCCCAACGCTTCGGCAAGTCCCGCATCGCCTATTACTCTTGCTCTTTCTATCACTCTTGCTCTCACTCTTTCTTTTACTCTCACTCTCCCCCACTCCAAAATTCATTTATCTCACTTTCAAATTTTACAAGATCGCAGCCGGGGGATAAATGTCCGCAGTCATTTTCAAGCACCAATAACTTGGCTCCGCTTAATCCTGCAAACTCAATTGCCGGGGAAGGATTAACCATCATATCATTCGCCCCGACAATGACAAACAAGTTTCCCTTAAATACAGAAGCGGCGTCTTGTTTTCCATTTTTAAATTTTTTATAAACATCATGCATCAGCATTGCTTTTAATTGAGATGCCCAGTTGTAACTGTTATAAAGTTTTTTATAAGCAGCGTAGTTGCTGCCGATAAAGTTATCAAATTCTTCGGGTGAGTATTTATCATTGTAATATTTTATACTGCGTATATGAGATGTCTGCAGCGATGAAACAGCGTTACACGCTATGCTGTCCGGTATGTTTCCCATTATTCCAAGTTCAATTGTTTTCAATTCCGTGTGCCATAAAAGTTTATCATAAAAAGTAAGCTTTGGCGAACCAACATAAGCAACAGCTTTTTTTATAAAAGAAGGATATGATGTTATCCAATCAAACACCTGCATCCCTCCCATAGAGCCGCCGATAATTCCGTAAATGCTGTCATATCCAAATTCTTTTTTCAGCATTCGGTATTGCGACTCAACCATGTCATGAACTGAAAAAACCGGAAAGAGCGAACCGGGCTGTTCTTTACTGTTTGATGGTGATGACGAAACCCCATCGCCGAGGGCATCAACGGCAATAACAAAAAATTTTGTGCTGTCTGCCATTTTGCCTTTGCCCGTATAGTTGGCAAGGTGTTCGCTTGTACCGGCAAACCATGTGGGAAATAAAAGCACATTAGATTTATCTTCATTAGGCGTTCCGAATGTTCTATACGCTACAAAACAGTTTTTAATAACAGCGCCATTTTCCAAATTAAAATCGTCAAGGTTTGAATATTTTAATTGAGGAAATATGGTGGATGAAAAGAAAAGTATAAACAGCGCGGAAAATATTTTTGTTGTCATTGTGTCATCTTAAAAATGCTGATGAAATTTTATTTGTAAATATAAACATGCAGCCGTAAACATTTGCATAAATCTGTTCGTCAATTCATGAGTCTATTCTAAAAAGGTTGAAAACAGTTAAGCCACGGCGCACAAGTGAAACCGATTGAGATTCTCTATTTTTTCCCATTAACCCACGACTTGAGTCGTGGGTTAACAACAGCCGAATATAATTCGGAACCGTTTTAACGGTTTATATTTCTATCTCAAATTTAATTGTTGCCCTTTTTAAACCAGACTCACTCATTAAAGAAAATAGATTTATTGTTTTGATATTTAAGCTGCCAAAATTTATATTGTATGTGGATTAAAAAATGAGCCATAATTTCCGGCATTAGCCGCAATTCAAATTGTACTTGGGCTAAAGCCATAAGGCTATTTGGTTTAATTTTGCGTAAGGTAAGATTTTTAAATATTTTTAACCGGGCAATGCCCATAATTAAAGAGGTTGTTATGCCTGTCAAAAAACTAACAGAATACCTTGACGAAAATAAAATAAAATATGTTCGCATATCTCATTCGCCGGCGTTTACGTCACAAGAAATTGCAGCAACGGCACACATCCCCGGAAAAGAACTTGCTAAAACCGTTATCATAAAAATTGATGGTAAAATGGCAATGGCAGTGCTTCCGGCGCCGTTTAATATTCAATTCGAAACATTGAAAGAATTACTCGGCGTAGCGAGTGTGCGTCTTGCTTATGAGCAGGAGTTTATTGATAAATTTCCAGACTGTGAAGTCGGCGCTATGCCTCCGTTCGGCAACCTGTACAATCTTGATGTTTATGTTTCCGAAAGCTTAGCCGAAGATAAAGAAATAGCCTTTAACGCTTGCTCGCACAGCGAACTGATTAAGATGGATTACGCAGATTATGAGAGAGTTGTAAAACCAAAAAAATTAAAGTTTTCATATCATTCAATGCTGTAATTGCTTCTATCTCAGAATTTTTTTTAGTTGTATTCACAAACATCAACTAAAGCGTTGCTTGCCGGTTTAGATTATTATTAAATACACATATAACTGTGCGAGTATAAAAAAGATAATTCGCTAACTTCCCCAAAGAGAGATGCTGCTAAAAAGTTGTCTGCCTCTTCTACTTTGCGGTTAAACGATAATAAACAAACGGAGTTTACAAAAAGATGAAAAAATATGTTTTCTTTTTCTTTTTATTAGTTGCTTATTCTATCAATGCACAAAGCATAAAAGAATCACTTGATGATTATATAAATTCTATTGATAAACCAAAAACCGTGAGTGAGTTTGAAACAGCGTTTCATCTTTCGCCGGTTAATCAGGATACTACATCATCTTGCTGGAGCTTTGCAACTCTTTCATTTATTGAAACTGAAATGGATAGGCTTCACGGAAAGTCGGTAAAGCTTGCGATGATGTTTCCGGTGTATTACGGTTTTATTGAAAAGATAAAACTATTTGCTTCCACAAAAGGCAAGTCCCGTTTTTCCCCGGGCGATTTATTCACCGGAGTATTGGATGTAATAAACAAGTATGGGATAGTCCCTTTAAGTGCATACGGCGGTGATGCAAGGGGGTGCGGTACTTTTAATCATTCGGAGCTTTATGAAGAACTTTATTCTTTAACAAAAAAAATTAAAAGCAACGATCCACAGGATTCCGATAAAGCTGTTGACGAAGCAATTGCAATTTTAAACAAACATCTTGGCGTTCCTCCATCTGAATTTGAGTTTGAGGGGAAGCAATACACCCCAATTACTTTCCGTGATGAAGTTGTAAACCTGCCTCTGAATGATTATGTGATGGTTACTTCTTTTAGTTATGCTCCTTTCTATAAAAAAATAAAATTGAATGTGCCGGACAACTGGAGAGACAATTCTAATTATCTAAATCTTCCGTTAAACGAATTTTTAATTTGCTTATCTTCAGCCATCGATAATGGATTTACAGCAGCGATTGATGCCGACATAAGCGAACCGGCGTACAATCTTAATAAAAAATATTTGGTAATTCCGCCGTTCGATATTGAATATAAAAGCATAAACCAGGTTTCGCGGCAGTTCCGGTTTGATAATGGCTCTACAACGGATGATCATCTAATGCATATAATCGGGCATAAAAAAATTGCCGGCAATGATTGGTTTTTATTAAAGGACTCCTGGCGGAATGCGTATGAAACCGATTTGCCCAATGGTTATATATTTATGAATGCCGACTACTTTAATCTTAAAGTACTGGCTATTATATTGCATAACGATGCATTAAAAGAAATTGAAGAAAAAATAAAAATTTAACGGAGGTTTTATGAATGAAGAACTATTGGTTTTTGTGCTGGTACCTATTTACATAGCGGTTGTAGTTTTTTATGTAATGGCTATGTGGAAAGTTTATGAAAAAGCCGGCAGACCTGGTTGGAATTGTATAATCCCCATCTATAATTATTACGTTTTACTTCAGATAGTTGAGCGTCCGCCTCTTTGGATAATTTTGCTGCTTATACCTTTTGTTAATATTGTAATATATATTAT
>JAIOIM010000506.1 GCA_019912505.1 Ignavibacteriaceae bacterium | reverse complement strand
GCATAGAATTGAAATTTTTGAGTTACTTTTTAATTATCTGCATAACAAAGCATTTCAAGAATATCCCGAGAAAAACTTAACGCTGAACTCATTTAGAAATTTTGCATTCTTTGAAGCCTACTTTTCTAATTATATTGAAGGCACTATGTTTGAAGTTTCAGAAGCAAAAGAAATTATAGATTCCGGTATTCCTTTACCTACACGTAGCGGGGATTCCCACGATGTTCTTGGTACCTACCAGCTCGTCTCGGATAAAAATGAAATGAAAATTATTGCAAAAGATGAAAATGCACTTTTAACAAGGCTGCAAGTAAGACATAAGATTTTACTATCCGCCCGAATCGATAAACATCCTGGCGAGTTTAAAATTAAAAATAATAGAGCCGGTGATGCTTATTTTGTTGATTATAAACTCGTTCGCGGTACGCTTACACGCGGCTTTAACTTTCAAAAAATACTTAGCGAGCCTTTTGCGCGTGCAGCGTATATGATGTTTATTGTTAGTGAAGTGCATCCCTTTGAAGATGGTAATGGTAGAATTGCAAGAGTGATGATGAACGCTGAATTAGTAAACAAAAACCAATGCAAAATAATTATTCCAACCGTTTATCGTGAAGACTATTTATTGACATTAAAAAAATTAACAAAAGATAAAGACCCTGTCCCTTATGTCGAAATGCTTTCCAAAGCTCATAAGTTTAGCTCACATCTTAACAATGATGATTATAACGCGCTGTTTAAATATCTCGAAGCACACAATGCTTTTTATGAACCGGATGTAGGGAAGCATCTCGTCATTGAATAATTTTTCCAAATAATACGATGAGTCTGGTCTAAAAAGGTTGTAAACGGTTACGCCACGGCGAACAGGTGAAACCGTTTTGGATTCTCTATCTTTTCCCATTAACCCACGGCTTAAGTCGTGGGTTAACAACAACCTAATATTACGCGAAACCGTTTCAACGGTTTATATTTTTATCTTAAGTTGAATTGTTGACATTGTTAGACCAGACTCATACGATAATTAAATTGTGGAATGAAATAATCGAATCCGAGGAGGAGGGCAGTGTAAAAGCTCACTGGATTTATGTGCCACATTAACAACCCGATAAGTTGGAATCGATACTAACTCCATATACAAATTTTGCAAAATCATCTTGTATCTAAAACATCCATAAAAAAAAACTCGAACATTATTCATGTCCGAGCTTTATTCAGTACACCCGTAGGGATTCGAACCCCAAACCTTCTGATCCGTAGTCAGATGCTCTATCCAATTGAGCTACGGGTGCATTACTAAAAATTTGTGGTGCAAATATAGTATAAACCCAAGCTACTTTCAAAACGAAAATAGTGATGCTAAACTAAGATAATATCTTAATCCAACCCGAATGATTTCGGGTCAAGATTGGCAGATTCAATATCTTTAAAGTAGTTTACTGTTCCAACTTTTAATTCTACAGTAGAGGCATCATCGCATACAATTATACTTTTTGGGTGAAGCTGAATTGCGCTGACCGTCCACATATGGTTTACACCCTCTTCAACAACTTTTGCAAGCGCGCGTGCTTTATTGTGAGCGCTTATTATTATTAAAACTTCCTCCGAATCGAGAACGGTTTTTACTCCAACGGTTAATGCAGTCTTCGGCACTTTATTTATGTCGTTATCAAAGAAGCGGGAGTTTGCTATAATGGTATCCATCGTTAATGTTTTTACGCGGGTCAAGGAGCCGAGTGAACTGCCCGGCTCGTTAAATGCTATGTGTCCATCGGGACCAATACCGCCGACGAACAAATTTATACCGCCTGCCGCTGCTATTTTTTTTTCATACGCATCGCATTCAGCTTCAAGGTCTTTTGCATTGCCGTTTAATATGTTAACGAATTTTTTATCAATATCTATATAGTTGAAAAAATTATTGAACATAAATGAGCGATAACTTTGGGGATGATCTTCATGAATACCAACGTATTCATCCATGTTAAAAGTTGTTACAAATTTGAATGAAACTTTTCCTTTTTTGTTCAATTCAATTAATTCTTTATACAGCCCGAGTGGTGAAGAACCGGTAGGCAAACCAAGTACAAATCTATTTTTCTCAGTAGGTTTAAAATCATTGATGGCGGTTGCTACATAATAAGCAGCCCATTTAGAGACAAGCTTATAATCTTTCTGAATAATAAGTCGCATAAAACAACTCCTTAATTTATTTATTATTTTCCAACTTCAGGTAATGATTTAACTAATACTGAAATGGGATTTTTATAACGTATTAAAAGAACCAATTAAAAATAGCAATATTATTCATTCGATACATACACACAGCCAGAGGGTAGTTCGGGTTTTACAATCAGCACATCCTCTTTAAGGAGCGAAACCTTTCCTGCTTCCATTCCTTTTTTCTTCACTACATATTTTTTGAATGTATATGACACCTGAACCATGCCTGCCGTTTTAGCTTTAGAATGAAACGCCGCAAGTGAAGCGGTTTTTTTTAGAACAGTTTTTGGTACAGCCTCTTTTGTGTTGTCTATTCGCAATACTACGTGCGAACCTGAAACACTTCTTGCATGAAACCAATAGTCGTTTTGTTTTGCAAATTTAGTTGTTAACAAATCATTATTCTGGCTGTCTTTTCCTACAAAAACATGATACTTTTCATCAACAATATAATGTTTGAATTTAATTTTCAAATCATCTTTTTGTTTGTAACCATCATCCATTTTTATTTTAAGATCCTTTATTATCTCTAAATATTCATCTATTAAAACTGCTTGCTCTGCTTTTAGTTGATATTCTTTCATCTTATAAAAATCTATCTCTGCTTTCTTTTTCATCTCCACCGCTTTGGCGTATGAAATTCGTTCGTTTTTTGATTTATCAAAATATATATCCACATTTTTTTTTGCCGAAAGTTTCGGGTCTAATTTTATACTGATGATTTTATTCTCATCATAAATATCTTCAACATCAACATTGTTGGCGCCGTGCTTAGCCTTATAAATATTAATTAAAAGAAGATTGGCTGTTTTGTTGTATTCAGCCTCGCGGTTTCCTCTATCGAGTCTTGTCTTAATACTGTTTAAACGCTGTGCAAGTTTGGCTAATTCCTTTTCAATAAATTTTAATATAATTTTCTTTTTGCTAAACGCTGATTCGAGTGTAAATTTTTTTCTTAAAAAATAATTTAACGCTTCTTTCAGCGAGCTAAAATCTTCTTTTTCTTCAAAAGGGAAAATAGAAAATGTAGCGGGGGAGAGATGAACACTCCCAGATGAATTTTCGAGAAAGACTGTAAACGAAATATCTCTTATCTCAGATAATAATTTTTCTAATCTGTTTGCCAGCAGCGGTGAACTTTCATCTCCAAAGCGGGATTTATACTCGTGAGTAATTTCTTTCCCTATTATTGGAAATTGCGAACGTGCTGAGTCTATATT
>JAIOIM010000505.1 GCA_019912505.1 Ignavibacteriaceae bacterium | reverse complement strand
ATCCTCAAATAATGATGCCAATTTGTTTGTAAGGAAAGTTTTATTGATAAAAAAAACCGCCCATTTTTACAATGGGCGGTTAAAAAAAAACGATTTTTTATTTCGTCAAAATCATTTTTTTCACTGATGAAAAAGTTTTTCCATCTAAGCCGGAAGCTTCCAATCTATAAAAGTAAACTCCGCTATTCAAATTTGAAGCGTCAAATTTAACTTCATGAAAACCGGCTGCCATATTACCCTGGAGCAATGTAGCTACTTCCTGCCCAACCACATTAAATACTTTCAATGTAATTTTAGAGTCAACAGCAAGACTGTATTTTATAGAGGTGGAAGGGTTAAACGGGTTTGGATAATTTTGATCGAGAACAAATTCAGTTGGTGAATTAACCGATACTTCAGCTTCGCTTGAGTATTCAAATTGCCCACTAAAATCAATTTGTTTCAACCGATAGCTATAAATGCCAGGTTCAACTTTAGAATCAACAAAATTGTAAGAATGAGTTTCAGTTGAAGTGCCATTGCCATTAATAAAACCAACGGTTATATAATCGCCTTTGAATTTCCTTTGAACTTCGAATCCTTGATTGTTTGTTTCAGTTGCCGTTGCCCAATTTAGAACAACTGCCCCGTTTTGAACATTAGCTGAAAAAGATGTTAACTCTACAGGGACAACTGTGGATAAAATATAACCAACCAAAGCATAGTTTTGGTAATTCAATAAAAGAACAATTTTGTCACCAATTTGGCAAACTTCGGCACCACCTGCAGTTCCGGATACACTTGTGCCAGTTGGGAGTGGACCAAATGCATAGGTAGCAATTAAAGCACCGGTTTGCGGATTTACTTTGTATAGTTTATTATATGGATCAGCTAATGTTCCTTGACCCCAAACCCACAAAGTTGGACCATCGCCAGGAATATTCGAATAGCCCATTCCGTATTTACCGGTAAGAGCTGACGTACCAGCAAGTGTTCTTATAATAGCACCCGTAGTGCTGCTGCACAAACTGATGTTATCGCTAAAATTAGAAACATAGAACCCATCTTCATCTGGTGTGTATGCAATAGTTCTTGCTACTGCAGGGCTTGCGAGCGTAATAGAACTTAATGCTGTTCCATTTGCATCCATTTTATAAACGGTAGCGTTTGCCGCAGATCCATATAAATATGTTCCGTCTGTTGTTAAGTCACGGATGGCGCCTTGATATGTAACCGAGTCTGCAAATGTAGTTACACCCTGCTCACCGCCATTATAACGATAGAGAACAGTTGAATTCCAACGATTTAAATAAAACTTATTCTGAAAATACATAGCACCCACGGTACCTGCATTTATTTGAGGGGAAGATATGTCGTTATAGTAAAAATTAAAAAGTGTCGGATAAGGAAATCCAACAGGAGGTGTTGTGTCAACAGGTGCGGTCTGAATAAAAGGAGCTATATCATAACTCTTACTATCCTGCGCAAATGAATTGGCTACAACGAAGAGTAACATTAGAACTCCAACGAAGTAAAGACGTCTTTTCATATTAAGATTCTTTCTGATTATTAAAGAAATAAGTTAATTAAAAAATAAACAAACAAGTTTAATCAAGTTTGTTTTTTGGACAGAACATAATTTACTACAAAACCACAGTATAATTTATTTAATAAGTCACCTTACGCAAGATAAAATTTTTAATTGCCACGCCCTTTAAAGGCTGTATCAGTATTCAAACAAAACCGTTGAAACGGTTGAGAAGCCTATTCTTTTTATTAACACCTCGATTAATCGAGGTGTAAATGAAATCTTATTCAAGATTTGAACCGTTTTACCTGTGCGCTGTGGCGTAACGGTTTCTGTTTGGCAATTTTTATTCTATACCATATTGGATAATTAAAAACCAATACTTTCACACAACCTCTAAATATCGAGACTATTCATTCACAGCCTCTGCGTAACATGAGTTAATAAAATACAAATATTTAAATTTTGTGCCAACGGCTGGTGATGGAACAAAAACTGTAAATGTTAGGTCTGTAAATATGTAAAACAGAATTAAAAGTCAATATGTAAAATATAAAAATAGTTCCCTGCTGTAAAAATGAGGTTAACATGCAATTATTTTTAGAAGAATTAGAGAAACGGGGCAATCCATTTAGGAGAAGAATAATTGCACACCTATATACCGGGGCACTCATCACCACTGTAATTATCATATTTTCAAAAATCTTCCCGATAACCCACGACTTAAATCGTGGGTTAATGGAAAATAATATTAACCTTATAACTGTTTCACCTGTGCGCCAGGGCGCGACGGTTTTTTAAAGTTACCAAACAGAAATACAACTTGAGTTAAGATTAAATTACTTCAATAACTGCATTTTTTTTACTGAGGTAAAACTACCGGCTGTTAGTTTATAGATGTACATTCCGCTTGCCAATCGACTCGCATCGAACAGAACTTCGTAACTTCCATTGGTTTTGTATTCATTCACAAGTGTTTTTACTTCTCGCCCAAGAATATCGTAAACTTTTAGAGTAACCAAAGATGGTTTTGCAATTGAATATTTTATTTTTGTAACCGAATTAAAAGGGTTGGGATAATTTTGCATCAAATTAAATGTAAATATTTTTTCGGGAGCAGCCGATATTTTACCTGCTTTATCTACATAATATTCTATTTCATTCGATGGCTCGGAATTATCTTCTTCAAATGCAGCTATAACATAATATTTTGCATTTTTAGGAAATTCACCATTAGGGACTAATATTTCTACTTCATTGTCAACAAAGGCAAATTCTTGATTAGTTACTGTACCAATTAAGTCAAAACCGGTTGATTCCCATTTTCTATATATC
>JAIOIM010000504.1 GCA_019912505.1 Ignavibacteriaceae bacterium | reverse complement strand
AAAATATAGGACTGATAAATGGACAATTATAAAATTATTTGGACTCAAATTGATGAAGCCCCCGCACTTGCCACCTACTGTTTGCTGCCGGTTGTTAATGCTTTTACAAAAGGAACCGGCATACGGGTTGTAACAAAAAATATTTCGCTTGCCGGAAGAATTATCGCAAACTTTCCTGACAAACTGCGCAATGACCAGAAGATACCCGATAACCTCGGCGAGCTTGGCACGCTTGCCAACACACCTGAAGCAAACATAATTAAACTTCCAAATATCAGTGCCTCAATACCACAACTTCAGGAAGCAATAAAAGAATTACAAAGCAAAGGTTACGATATACCGTTATATCCGGAAGAGCCGAAAAACGAGGAAGAAAAAGCACTTCAAAAAAGGTTTGCTAAAGTGCTCGGCTCGGCTGTTAACCCTGTTTTGCGCGAAGGAAATTCCGACCGCAGACCGGCGGCATCAGTAAAAATGTTTGCAAAAAAACATCCTCATAAAATGATGAAACCCTGGCCTGAAACAGGTTCAAAGGCAGCGGTTGTTCACATGAGCGAAAAAGATTTTTATGGTACAGAAATTTCAAAAACAATAAAAACTCCCTGCGATGTAAAAATTGAGTTCAAAGGTAAAGACGGCAGTACCGAAGTATTAAAAGAAAAACTTTCGCTTCTCGAAGGTGAAGTAATTGACGCCGCGGTAATGAATGTTGCCGAGCTTCGAAAATTTTATGCCCAGCAAATAGAAGAAGCAAAAAAAGAAGGTGTACTTTTATCACTCCATCTCAAAGCCACGATGATGAAAGTATCCGACCCGATAATGTTCGGACACGCTGTTTCAGTATACTACAAGGAAGCTCTTGATAAACACGCCGATGCGATAAAAGAGATTGGCGCAAATGTAACCAACGGTTTGGCTGATGTTCTTTCAAAACTAAATAAACTGTCGGCTGAAAAGAAAGCCGAAATCGAAGCCGATATAAATAAAGTTTATGAGTCGCGCCCGGCACTTGCAATGGTCGACTCAAGAAATGGCATTACAAACCTGCATGTTCCCAACAATATAATTGTGGATGCTTCTATGCCGAATATTGTACGCGACGGAGGCAGAATGTGGAATAAAGAAGATCAGTTGCAGGACACTATGGCAATGGTGCCTGATAGAAGTTACGCAACTATATACAAAGAAATTGTAGAGGACGCGAAAAAGAAGGGTCAGTTTAATCCCGCTACAATGGGGAATGTTGCAAACGTAGGGCTTATGGCAAAGAAAGCCGAAGAGTACGGCTCGCACGATAAAACATTCGAGGCAACGAGCGAAGGTGTAATAAAAGTTGTTACTACTTCCGGTGAAACTTTGCTTGAACAGAATGTTGAAACGGGGGATATATTTAGGATGTGTCAGACAAAAGACGAAGCCATAAAAGACTGGGTAAAACTTGCCGTTAACAGGGCAAAAGCATCCGGCTCGCCTACAATTTTCTGGCTTGATGAAAAGAGAGGACACGATGCCGAGATGATAAAAAAAGTTAACGACTACTTGCCTTTACACGATACATCCGGTCTCGGAATAAAAATACTTTCCCCGGATGATGCAATGAAATATACATTGGAAAGAGTGCGCAAGGGTCTTGATACAATTTCCGTAACCGGCAACGTACTCCGCGACTATTTAACCGATCTTTTCCCCATCCTTGAGCTCGGGACAAGCGCCAGAATGCTTTCGATAGTTCCGCTGTTAAACGGCGGCGGCTTGTTTGAAACAGGTGCCGGCGGTTCAGCCCCAAAACATGTTCAGCAATTCATCAAGGAAGGGCACTTACGCTGGGATTCTCTCGGCGAATATTGCGCGCTTGTTCCATCGCTCGAACTTGCAGCAGAAAAAACAGGCAATAAAAAAGCGATAATACTTGCCGAAACTCTCGATGCGGCGGTTGGTAAATATTTGGAAAATGAAAAAACACCATCACGCAAAGTTAATGAAATTGATAACAGGGGCAGTTCATTTTATCTGACTCTTTACTGGGCAGATGCTCTTACCGCTCAGGATAAAGACGCTGAGTTAAAAAATAAATTTGCAAAAGTTGCGGCAGCCTTAAAAGCGAACGAAGTAAAAATAAATGAAGAGCTTCTCGCGGTTCAGGGCAAACCGGTTGATCTGGGCGGATATTACCTTCCCGATACAGATCTTACCGAAAAACAAATGCGCCCGAGTAAAACTTATAACGACATAATTGATTCGTTATAAACTTAATCTATTTATCTCAATCATCCCGGTTCGCTCTGATGAACTGGGATGATCGAATAGAGTTAATTTTGTTATCATTTCTCTCCAAAATTTTGCGCCGAATTAAAAATAATTCTTGCTATTTTTACGCTGCAACCATTTCAAAATAAATTTCTGATAAAAATGAGCGAAAATAATTCCACCAGAGGCGATATGCCGGTTGATGAGTTCAGGCAGCTTGGTCATCAAATGATAGATTGGATTGCAGACTATCTAAAAAATATAGAACAGTACCCTGTACTTTCACAGATAAAACCGGGCGATGTAAAAAACAAACTGCCGCAGCAACCGCCCGAAACAGGTGACGGACTAAAAAATATTTTTGACGATATAAATAATATTATTATGCCGGGGATTACGCATTGGAATCATCCAGGGTTTATGGCTTATTTTAATTCAACCGCAAGCGGACCCGGGATACTTGCCGAATTTTTATCCGCCGCTTTTAACGCAAACGGAATGTTGTGGCGTACATGTCCGTCATCAACAGAACTTGAACAGTTAACTCTCGGATGGCTGCGGCAAATGTTAATTCTGCCGGATGATTATTGGGGAATAATATATGATACTGCGTCTGTAAGTACACTGCATGCAATAGCTGCCGCACGCGAATACGCAGGCGAAAAATTTGCATTGCGCAAAAAAGGAATGATTGGAAATAGCGCCCCGAGGTTTAGATTGTACTGCTCCGAGCAGGCGCATTCATCGGTTGATAAAGGAGCTTTAACTCTCGGTATCGGTATAGACGGAATAAGAAAAATTGCCGTTGATGAAAAATTTAGATTGATACCCGGCGAGCTTAAGAACGCAATTGATGAAGATAAAGCAAACGGCTGGCTTCCGTTTTGTGTTGTTGCAACTATAGGTACAACCTCAACTACAAGTATAGACCCGCTTGATGAGATTGCAAAAATTTGTAATGCAGAAAACATCTGGCTGCACGTTGATGCTGCGTACGGCGGCACCGCGGCAATCGTTCCTGAAATGCGTTGCATTCTTAACGGTATTGAGCATGCTGATTCGATAGTAGTAAACCCGCACAAGTGGATGTTTACGCCAGTTGATTTGAGCGCGTTTTTTACACGCAAGCCGGATGTACTTAAACGTGCGTTTAGTCTTGTTGCCGAATACTTAAAAACCACCGAGCAAAACAAGGTTGAAAGCTATATGGATTATGGTGTGCAACTCGGCAGGCGTTTTCGTTCTTTAAAGTTGTGGTTTATAATCCGTTACTTTGGTGTTGATGGAATAATCGAGAGGCTTCGTTTTCATTTAAAGCTTACACAGGATTTTGCTGCATGGATAAAAGCACATCAGTACTTTAAGCAAATGGCACCCGCTCCGCTTAGCGTAATATGTTTCCGTGCGGTACTAAAAAATAAAACTGAGGATGAAATCGACAAACTGAACGAAATGTTGATGAACAATGTAAACAGCACCGGCAAAATATTTTTATCGCATACAAAACTTCACGACAGGTTTGTAATTCGTCTTGCAATATCGGGCATCAACACGAAAGAAAAACATGTTGAACTTGCTAAGACGCTGCTAGACGAAAAATTAAACGAACTGAAAAACAACGGTTGATTGTATGAAAAGAATTTGGGCGGAGCAACATTAACAACAATTTAAAATGGCAGCAATAAAACCATACAATCAATTGTTCAACAAAGAAAATTAAAAACGGAACAACAATGGATAATTTATTTCAATTTGGACTGCTGGCGTTTACATCTATTTTTACGATGGTAAATCCGGTTGGCGTAATACCTGTTTACACAGGCTTAACCGCCTCGATGAATGAGAAAGACGCCCGGCATGTTGCCTACAAAGCCGTACTCATTGCGTTAATTACGCTTCTTACTTTTGCTTTTACAGGCGGGTTTATATTTAAATTTTTTCAAATTTCAGTTAACAGTTTAAAAGTTGTGGGGGGCATAATATTTTTTATGGCTGGTTACGATATGCTGCAGGCACGGTTTGTAAGAACAAAAGATGATAACGAAACAATAAAAGATTTCGCAAAAGATGTTGCGATAACGCCGTTGGCAATACCGATTATATGCGGACCGGGCGCAATTACAGCCGCAATTGTAATGATGAACGATGCTCCGACGATGATGCAAAAACTGACGCTTGTAACAGCGCTTTTTCTTGTGTTGTTTATTACGCTGATGTTTTTATTAAGCGCACGGCAGGTTATAAAATTTCTCGGTGAAAGCGGCAACAAAATTTTAATGCGCATAATGGGACTGATTGTTATGGTTATTGCAGTTGAATTTTTCTTCGGCGGTATAAAACCGATTATGCAGAGTATTTTGAAAATAAATTAGGAGAAGGGGAAGAGGGACAAGGGACAAGGGAAGAGGGAAAATATTAAATTGCTATCGAGTAGTTGAATTGCATTTTCGTTTAAGTTTATTGCGGTTCTTTATGAAATTAAACATTAAAGAACCGCAGAAAAAAAAGATTATTTATTCAGTTACAACTTTACCCCTTACTTTAAAATCATCATCTTCATAGCTTTTGTAAAGCTACCGGAATTGATTGTGTAAAAATAAATACCTGAACTTAATTTGCCAGCATCAAACTCTACCTCATGAACACCAGGCGTTTGTTCTTCATTAACAAGTGTGAAAATTTCGTTACCAAGAAGATCGTAAACCTTGAGATTGACCATTGACGATTGACCATTGACCTCTTTTGGAATTGTATATTTTATTGATGTAGCTGGGTTAAATGGGTTCGGATAATTCTGTTCAAGAGAATATAGTAAAACAGCTGTGTAATCAACTTCAACCGGACCGTAAATGCGGAACGTACCGTCATAATCAATCTGCTTAATCCTATATCTGTATTTACCGTATTCAATATTCTCATCAATAAAAGAATAACTGTGCAGCTCGGATGTGCTTCCGCTTCCTTTAACAAATCCAACTTTTTCCCATTGATTATCAATAACGCCTTCGGATTGCCGCTCTACCTGGAAACCAGAATTATTTAACTCAGTTACAGTTTGCCAGGTTAAAGAAATTTTATTATTAATAACTTCAGCCGCCAACGAGCGAAGTTCAACCGGGACGACCGTGTAAATCATTATCCCGATATCATCCACATACCAGCCGTCTTTTTGCAACGAGCCATCGGATTTTAATTCAAATTTTATTTTTACCTGGCTGCTTGTATGTCCTTCGAGGCTTATCTGCTCCTGCACCCATGTTGATCTTATGCCGTCATACAAAGGCTCTCCGCTCGGCTGGAAAGATCCCTGCCCCGGTTCAGTATATAATCCATGAAGCGGCTGCCAGGTAGAACCGTTGTTTGTACTTATTTCAACCTGTCCATAATCCCAGTTGCTTTCTATTTCATATTTAGTCCAAAAGGTTAATTTTGGATTTGTGTACGCTGATAAATCTACCGGATTGGTTAATTTCATTGTAACCGTTGCGTTTGAAGAATAGCTGCCGGTTTTGCTATCAGTGTAACTGTTTGGCGTTGAATAGAAAGATGTTGTTGTTGCCTCCCACTTAGGAGCCGCCGGTACGGCTGTTATAGTCCAGTTAGCTAACGGATTGTTTGTTGTATCGATAAACATATATGTCGGCACACCAACAATAAAACTAACTGTATCGGTGGACATAATAGTCCCTTGAGTTGAAACAGTAAAAAGAAGTTTTATCTTTTCTTCAACCGGGGCGTTTGAGGAAACAGCTATTGTTAATGGAGAAGTTGCCAGTGCCGAAGTTCGTGCCGCGAGCGAATCAAAAATAGCTGCGCCGTTTACCACCGAAGCGTACTGGCTTAGTGATGACAAACTAATATCCAGATTATACGCGGATGATAATCCTTTATTTCTGAATGCCGGAAGCAAACTCACAATGTCGCCGGCATTAAAATACTGCTGCTGAAAATTAGCGTTTTCAAGAGCAACATATTCTCCGGCTACCCATGCTTGATACATATTTACAGGAACATTACTCTGGGCAATCGGAAAAATCCTGCTTTGCGGAGGCCAGAAATTGTCAGATGAATTTCCAATTTCAATTGTGTAACCGAAAATTTTATTTTTCAAAAGTTGTTCTCCATACAGCCAGTCTCTAACGCTGCCATTACTTGCGTAGCCGAGTATTTGCGTACTGTTGCCGTAAGAATAACCATTATACACTGCCATGTCAGAGGCAAATTCTCTATAGGTTAAAGAGTCTGGCGTAAATGCATTTATATAACCCCATGGGTATAAAATTGCATCTTGATATGAGTGCATATTAAAATATGTTTTTATTCCTTTCCCCGTTACATAATCTCTGATTGCCTGAGCTTCCGGTTCCGAAAATGCACCCGGTCCGCGATATGTTTCATCGGGAGGATATGAACTCGAACCGCTGTTATCATAGCCCCATTTATATGAGAAGTTTCTGTTCAAATCAACACCGTAAGAGCCTCCGTTGTTCCGGCGGTTTTTACGCCACATTCCGCCGCCGTTGGGGTTTGTTGTTCTATTATATTCATAACCATCGGGATTAAAAACCGGGACACAATAGATTTCCCTGTTGTTAACAAGATAAGTAACTGCCGGATCGGAGCCGTAGTTTTCGAGGAGATACCACATAAAATAGAGTAATGTAGCCATCGATTGCGGCTCGCGGGCATGTACAAGCGCGTCAAAACCGGTTGCAGGTTCGTGTTCGCTGATGTTGGGGTTATCAGAAATTTTAACTGCCCATAATGTTCTGCCTTCGTGGCTTGTGCCGATAGAATATTTTTGTGAAATAATATTTGGGTAACGTGCTATCATCGAATCAAGATTTGCGATAACTTCAGAATAAGTATAATATCCCCCCATCGAACCGTAGCCAAATCCAGTAACATTGTAATTTGATTTGCTATTCAACAAACTGGTTTGTTTTTCACTTTCCGTAAGTTTAGGCATGCCTTCATAATATCTGAACCAATCTTCTATTAGTACCTCGTACTTAAATCCTGTTTTGATAAGAGCATCAAACTCTTTGTCCGAAACAAATAGATGTATAGCGTTATCTTTGGTTGCAGAGTAGTGATCAAACTGAAGTCCGGCGTTTATTAGTATTTCAATATCATTTGTATCGTTAAGATAGATTTTAACTTTTTTAAAGTTTTGTGCTGATAAAGAAATAGTTACTAAAATAAAGAGCAGAAAAAAGAAAAGATGCTTCATAAAATAAATCTCACAAAAATTATTAATTGGCGGTATATAAAAATAAACTATTTTAGGAAAAGAACATCCGAAAAATATTTAAGTTATGATGCATTCACTAACAGTTGCTCCCCTTCGGTTTTTGCAATTATTGCCGCACCGCAGGAATCACTCCACACATTTACGGTAGTACGGCACATATCGAGGATTCTATCCACCGCAAGAATTAGTCCGACACCCTCGAGCGGCAAACCTACTGCGGATAAAATTACAGTAATCATTACTAAGCCTGCCATAGGTATACCCGCAGCGCCTATTGAAGCAAGAAGCGCAGTAAAAACAACAACAGCTTGTTGTATCATTGAAAGTTCGATACCATAAGCTTGCGCTATAAATATAGCGGCTACACACTCATACAACGCCGTGCCGTCCATATTTACAGTTGCGCCGAGAGGTAAAATAAAACTTGTAATTTTGTTTGAAACACCGCAATTGTTTTCAACTGCGTTTAGTGTTAAGGGCAAGGTTGCCGAAGATGATGATGTTGAAAACGCAGTGAGGAGAGGAGTGCTCATAGCCTTTGCGTGTGCAAAGGGGTTAACTTTACCAACGAACTTTAGAAACAGCGGCAGCGTTATAAATGCATGAAATAACAAACCGCCAAGTACTGCCGCCATATAAATTGAAAGGCGACCGGCAATCTCCGGGAGTGATGCTCTATTTTCGGCAACTACAACGGCAACAATTCCAAATATACCGAGCGGCGTAAATTTTATAATAAATGATGTTAGTTTCATCATCAACTCAAAGCCGCCGTTAAACAAATTTATTAATGGGTTTTTATACTCATCGGCAATTTTCGTAATAAAAAACCCGATGAGTATTGAAAAGAAAATAATGGCAAGCATATCGGCAGAAACCAGCGCATCAAAAATGTTAGTCGGAACCATACGTAGAATGATATTGCCGAGACTATCGGAGACGAGTCCAAGCTCTGAAACATTCTTATTAAAATTCAAATCGGCGCCGACACCCGGCTGAAGAATATTTACAAAAGTTAAACCAACCAATATTGCGGCAAGACTTGTTGAGACGTAATATAGAATAGTTTTTAAACCAAGTTTACCGAGATTTTGTGCATCGCCAATATTGCTTACACCGGAAATAATTGATGTAAGTATGAGTGGAACTATTATCATCTTTAAAGCGCGGAGAAACAAATCGCCGAGCCATGAAACATATTCAATATATTGAGGGAAGAAAAAACCGAACAAAACGGATAAAACGAGTGCAATTAAAATTTGCCAGTGAAGTTTTATTTTGAACATAACAACCAAGCTTTTATTAAAGAAACAACGGCGGCGTTAGAGTATCTTACTCAAAATTTCATCACAAACTGCGTATCCTTTTTTTGTAAGTTTAATTCTCTCTTCATCGTATATCAGAAAATTTTCATCCGCCAGCGTTTTAATATAATAATTTTTGTCGTTTAACCACCCATCGCCGAAATTATTTTTCAATTCCTTTATATTAATACCGCTGCTGCGTAACGCAAGCATAACATATTCATCAAGTTTTTGTTCGTCGCTTAATTCTTCAAAACCCGCGCAGGCATAACGACAAGTTTTAATTTCATTTATATATTTTTTTAAGCTTGAAAAATTCCACCATCGTTTATTATTTGCAAACGAGTGAGCAGAGGGACCAAAGCTTATATATTCGTGGTATTGCCAGTAAGCGTTATTGTGCCTGCATTCAAAACCGGGTTTAGCAAAGTTGGAAACTTCGTACTGCCGAAAACCATGCTGCTCTAAAAAATCGATTGTTATTTTATACAGCCCGGCATCATAATCTTCATCTTGAATTTCTACTTCCCCGTTGAGAACCATTTTATTTAATATTGTCCCTCTTTCAAGAATTAAGCTGTAAGCGGAAATATGTTTTACGGGAAGATTAACAGCTTGCTCAAGATTTTGCAGCCATTGTTTTTTTGTCTGTCCCGGAAGGTTAAAAATCAAATCGATATTTATATTATCGATACCCGCAGCAATAACATTATGAACTGTATCTATTGCCGTTTGGCGATTGTGTATGCGGGTTAAAAACTTTAGATCATCTTCGTGGAAGGATTGGACTCCGGCGGATATC
>JAIOIM010000503.1 GCA_019912505.1 Ignavibacteriaceae bacterium | reverse complement strand
GTATTACCACAGCGCAATAAATAAATCTTCCAACCTTCTTAAAACTCACAACTTTTTTCTCCTGTAATTTGTTTAAATTTCCCAAACAATTTTTTTATGATTATACGATTAATGAGTCTGATCTAAAAAGGTGAACAATTTAATTTGAGATAGAAATATAAACGGTTGTCCAAAGGACTCTTACAGAGAAACGGTTTTGTATAATATTAGGTTGTTGTTGACCCACGACTTAAGTCGTGGGTTAATGAGAAAAGAGAGAGAATCAAAAACGGTTTTACCTGCGCGCCGTGGCGTAACCGTTTTCAATCTTTTTAGACCACACTCACTGATAATTTTATTTTTTAGATTAAACAGAAAGATTATTAAATATGAATTTCTTCCAACATCCAGACAAATTTGTCAACCGGCATATCGGTCCAAACGATATCGAGATAGATGCCATGTTAAATGAAATTGGCGTCGATTCGCTTGACAAACTCATTGACGAAACTATACCCGCAAATATAAAACTTGAAAAAAAATTACAGCTAGATGCCCCGGTTTCTGAATATAAATTTCTTGAAGCCTTAGAAAAAGTTGCCGCTAAAAATAAAATATTTAAATCATACATTGGTTTGGGGTACAACCCAACGCGAATGCCCGCTGTTATTCAACGCAACGTGCTTGAAAATCCCGGTTGGTACACTCAGTACACCCCTTACCAGGCAGAAATAGCGCAGGGGCGCCTCGAAGCATTAATGAACTATCAAACTATGGTTTCCGATTTAACCGGTTTACCAATAGCAAATGCTTCACTTCTTGATGAAGGCACTGCCGCCGCCGAAGCTATGAGTATGTTTTATGCATTGAGAAAAAATAAAAACGCAGCCACTTTTTTTGTATCGGACGAATGTTTTCCGCAAACAATTGATGTACTGAAAACGAGAGCTTTACCCATAGGCATTGAACTCCAAATAGGCGACTATAGAAATGTTGAGTTGAATGAAAATATTTTCGGATTACTAGTGCAATACCCTGCCGCTTATGGCGAAGTAAACGATTACAAAAAATTATTTGAACAAGCTGATAACAATAAGATTTATAAAGTTGTTGCGGCTGATTTGATGAGTCTCCTTTTATTAACGCCTCCAGGTGAGTTCGGTGCAGATTGCATCGTCGGCAGTGCACAGCGTTTTGGCGTTCCGATGGGTTTCGGCGGACCGCACGCAGCTTTTTTTGCTACAAAAGATGAGTACAAACGTCAGATGCCCGGTAGAATTATCGGTGCATCAATCGACAGCAACGGCAATACTGCTTTTAGAATGGCGCTTCAAACAAGGGAGCAGCATATACGCCGCGAAAAAGCCACAAGCAACATTTGTACAGCCCAGGTTTTGCTTGCAGTAATTTCAGGATTTTATGCCGTATACCATGGACCAATGGGTTTAAAAGCTATAGCCGAAAGAATCCATCGAATTACAAAAACTGTTGATATTGCGTTAAAAAATCTCGGTTACAACCAAACAAATAAAAATTATTTTGATACTCTTTTTATCAAGCTCGATCAAAATGAAAAATTAGAAGCGATAAAAACTAAAGCACTAAAAAATGAAATAAATCTTTTATATGCTGATGACAAATCAATCGGGATATCAATAAACGAAGCAACTGATTTTTACGATGCAATGCAGCTTATAAATGTTTTCGCCTCTGCTGCCGGTAAAGCTGTGGATGAGCAATTTGTTAGGGAAATTGCAGAAGAAAGTAAAGTTGAATTTCCTGAAAATTTTTCAAGAACATCGGATTATTTAACTCACAAAGTATTCAGCTCATATCATTCGGAAACAGAAATGATGCGCTACTTAAAACACCTTGAGAACAAAGATCTTTCACTTGTACACTCTATGATTGCGCTCGGCTCCTGTACAATGAAACTTAATGCAGCAGCCGAAATGATGCCTATAACTTTACCCGCATTTACAAAAATGCACCCCTTCGCCCCGGAAGATCAAACCGAAGGTTACAAAGAAGTTTTTAGAGAACTTGAAAAAGATTTATGTGAGATTACCGGATTTGCCGGAGTTTCACTTCAGCCTAACTCGGGCGCTCAAGGTGAATTTACGGGCTTAATGGTAATACGCGCGTATCATCAGGACAGAGGAGAAAGCCACAGGAATGTTTGTGTTATTCCTTCATCAGCCCACGGTACAAATCCCGCAAGCGCTGTAATGGCGGGGATGAAAGTTGTTGTAGTTAATTCAACATCAACCGGTAATATTGATCTTGAGGACTTAAAGAAAAAAGTTGAAGCCAATAGTAAAAACCTTGCCGCATTGATGGTTACTTATCCTTCAACTCATGGCGTGTTTGAAGAAGGTATACGCGGGGTATGCGAACTTATTCATCAACACGGCGGGTTAGTTTATATGGACGGAGCAAACATGAACGCACAGGTTGGGCTAACAAGCCCGGCAGTAATTGGAGCGGATGTTTGTCATTTAAATCTTCATAAAACATTCTGCATTCCTCACGGCGGCGGCGGACCGGGGATGGGACCTATTGCCGCTGCTAAACATTTAGTTCCATTTTTACCAGGACATTCGGTTGTTAATCTTGGCAGAACAAAAGGTATTACCGCTGTTGCCGCAGCACCTTGGGGCAGTGCTGACGTTTTACTTATTTCTTACGCGTACATAAAACTTATGGGTGAAGATGGATTAACGAAAGCAACAAAGGCAGCAATATTAAACGCGAATTATATAAAAGCCAAACTCGAAAAAGTATTTAAAGTGCTTTACAGCGGTAGTAAAAACCGCGTTGCTCACGAGTTGATTTTTGATATGCGCGACTTCAAGCACTCCGCAAATATTGAAGTTGAAGATATAGCGAAACGATTGATGGATTACGGTTACCACGCGCCAACGGTTTCTTTTCCGGTTGCCGGCACTTTAATGGTTGAACCAACCGAGAGTGAAAACAAAGCAGAGTTGGACAAATTCTGTAAGACACTTCTCTTAATTCGCGAAGAGATTCGTGAAATTGAAGAAAAGAATGCAGATGAAAAAGACAACGTATTGAAAAATGCCCCACATACTGCTTTTGAAGTTATAAAAGATGAATGGAAACATTCTTACTCACGGCAAAAAGCAGCTTACCCGGCTGACTGGCTGAAGTTAAATAAATTCTGGGCGTCAGTCGGCAGAGTAAATAACGCGTACGGCGATAGGAACCTTGTATGCAGTTGCAACCTGATAACAGATTATATAGAAGAGGCGTAGATGTAAGTTTTCAAGTATTTGAAAATCTTTCGGAATTGTAGAGACGGGGCATGCCCCGTTTATACACATGCATACATTATCGAATATCGTTGGTTCTTTTAAATCTGTAGTCACTAAAAAAATTCATGGAAACGGTGATCCTTATTTTCAATGGCGACAAAGATATTACGAAAATATAATTCGAAATGGGTCTGACAAAAATGCATAAGAAAATTCATTTGTACTAATTCTTTAAATGGAAAATAGAAAAATCAAATTTTGAGAACTGAATCGTTTATAAATCTTTTCAAATAACTAAAGCAGAAACTACGCATTTTATATATTATCAATACATCAATAATGCCTATATTCGCATCTAATTTTACACAATAATTCCGGCTGATGATTTACAAAATTTTCTTTTTTATATTTTTTTTCGGTTCCGCACTTTTCGCACAAATCGATTTACAGCACGATATAATTTATCCTGTTAGGATCGATTCTGTCACCATTAGTGGTAATGAGATTACCGAACCGGATATCGTTTTAAGAGAATTAACATTCAAAACAGGCGAGAGCGTTACAAAAGAAGATTTGGATTACAACAGGGACAGAATTTACAGCCTCGGTATTTTTACAAAAGTTGAATTACTAATTACACGCGAAAAACAATATAATAAACTTATCATTTATCTTGATGAAAGCTGGTACATTTATCCCATCCCTTTTGCGGAATTGAAAGATAGAGATTGGAATAAAATTTCTTACGGTGTGGATGTATTTATAAAAAATTTTAGAGGAAGAAACGAATCACTGCGTGGTCGTATTGGATTGGGATACGATCCTTCTTTCCGATTAGAATATTACAACCCGAGATTGATTGTATCTCAAGATATTTTTTTCGGAGTAAATTTTTTATACGTGAATGCAAATAATAAAAGTAGTATTGCCGAAGTTTTGCATGGCAATCCTTTCGAACAAAAATTTATAAACGGCTCCATCTCGCTTGGCAAACGATTTGATTTGTATAACCGCCTCGCACTGTTTGCAACTTTTAATTATGTGGAAACTCCTTTTTACATAAAAGGCATCAATGCTTTTAATGGACGTATTGATAGAATTCCATCACTCGGATTGCAATATTCTTACGATACACGCGATCTTGCCCAGTTTCCACACGATGGAATTCTTGGAATGGCATCTGCCGAAATAAAAGGACTCGGTTTTGATAATGTTAATTATATGATATATAATTTCGATTACAGGCAGTATCAAAAAATATACGGCAATCTTGGAAGCAAATGGCGCACCGCAGCACGCATTACTTCGGGCGAGGACGTTCCGTATTATGACTATTCATTTATCGGATATAGCGAACGAATTCGCGGACATTACCAGGATGAAAGGGAAGGCAACATTTATTATATTACCAGCGCCGAATTAAACTATCCTATTATTCGTGATGTTAATATTAATTTTGATTTTGTCCCGATCATTCCCCATGAGCTTTTAAGATACCGTGTGGCACTTTATGTCCAGGCTTTTGGAGATGCCGGTGCTACAAGATTATCTGGGCAAAAAATAAACATAAAAAATTTTAGCAGCGGTTACGGAGCGGGTTTAACTTTGCTTATTCTTCCTTATAATATTGCGCGGCTTGAAGTGGCTTTTGACGAATATAACAACATGCAATGGATTTTTGATCTTGGAATATCTTTCTGATATAGAGTTATACTTTACACAATTTATACAAAATGATAGTCACGCGCTAATCGGTGATGATGAGTTTAAACATATAACCCGTGTAATGCGTCATACGGTAGGCGATGAAATTTATTTTACAAATGGAAAAGGGAGTATATTCAAAGGAAATATTTTTTCAATAGGAAAAGATAACCTTAATGTTTCGATAAAGGAGCGGTATAACTATCTTAATAAATTTTCCAACATAATTTTTTGCCTTCCTAAGTTAAAAAACCCAGACCGGTTTGAGTTTGCGCTTGAAAAATGTGTGGAATTCGGTATAACAAGATTTGTTGTTTTTAATTCATCGCGTTCGTTTACAAAAGGGGAAAAATTGGAGCGATGGAATAAAATTACTTTGGCAGCAATGAAACAATCGCTGCGCTGCTTTTTGCCCGTAGTTGAAAATGTTGTCGGCTTTAACGAGCTTATAAAACTCCCCGGGGAAAAAATATTGTTCGACCAGAATGCCGACAAAAAATTGAGCGATTTTAAGTTTGATGAAACACAAACATACTTTTTTATTTTCGGACCCGAAGGCGGATTATCCGAAGCAGAATTAAAATCATCCAACGGCGGAGAGGTTTATAAGTTAGCCGAAAACCGTCTTCGCTCTGAAACAGCAGTTGTTAAATGCGCCGCAGTATTGTCAGAATTATTACCCGGTTAACAACTGCATAAAATTTTGTAAAGGTTTTCATTTATAACCTGTCTTGCTGATTTTAGAAAAAATGTTCAACATCATTCAACATAGCAGCAAAATTTGGCAATCCACTATAAACCGATAAATATTAGATACCGGGAAAGCAATAGTTAAATTGTTTTTGTTTAATTATTAAATTAACTTTCAGATAAGATTTTATTAATATGGAAACGTAATTGGAAGAACAGAATAAACCAGAAAATCCACGTCGAAACGAAGCGAAAAATGAAAATAACGGTGGATTTAATGAAGAGAGACAGAACTACAGGCGCAAAAATTTTAGATACAGAAGACCTAAAAATCAGCAGCAATACACACCCAGGGGTGAATCGGGAAGACAGAGACCAAGTTCATTCAAAAAAATATCTATTGTTGTCCCTCTTTTTAACGAAGAAGAATCACTTAACCCCCTTGCAAATGAAATAAGGAAAGCATTAAAGCCTTTGAATGTTGCCTTTGAAGTAATATTTGTTGATGACGGCAGCAAAGACAAAAGTTTAAAAGTTATAAAAGATTTGTGCCGGCAGGACAAACGTTTTCATTACATTAGTTTTAGAAAAAACTACGGCAAATCCGCTGCTTTACACGTTGGTTTTACGCAAGTAACCGGCGATGTAGTTATTACAATGGATGCCGATTTACAGGATGACCCGAATGAGATACCGAATCTTCTAAAAAAATTAGAAGAAGGTTACGATCTTGTTTCCGGTTGGAAAAAGCAACGTCACGATCCTTTCATAAAGAAAACATCATCAAAATTTTTCAACTTTGTAACCCGTGTAATGAGCGGAATAAAAATTCATGATTTTAATTGCGGGCTAAAAGCATACCGCCGCGAAGTAATTGAAAATATAAAAGTATACGGCGAGCTTCATCGTTATATGCCCGTGCTTGCCGCATGGCAGGGTTTCACTGTTTCAGAAATTGCTGTTAAACATCACCCCCGCAGGTACGGCGTTACAAAATTTGGAATCTCCCGTTTCTTCAAAGGATTTATCGATCTTATAACTGTGTTTTTTTCAACGCGGTATATAAAACGCCCGATGCACTTTTTCGGATTCCTTGGTGCGTTTTCATTTATCGTAGGGCTTATTGTAAACGGCTACCTAACTTATGAGTGGATATCCGGGCATCCGTTAAGCAACCGACCAATGTTGTTCCTCGGTATGCTGCTTATTATTGTAGGCGTGCAATTCTTTTCTGTCGGGCTTCTCGGCGAGATGCTTGTTAAAAATACTCT
>JAIOIM010000502.1 GCA_019912505.1 Ignavibacteriaceae bacterium | reverse complement strand
GGCAAATTACATGTACCCCAACCTCTTTAACGGCATACTGCCCGGCTATCACAGTATCAAATTCTGGGGTAATTTATGCGGGTGACAATGTAGGCAATTTTTATACATCCACCGACAAAGGGGACAACTGGTCAGTCTCTTATATTGGCGATCCCCAATCTATTGCCGACATGGCAATTTCATCGAGCGGAAATATTTTCGTTACCACAAGCGGCAACGGTGTTTATAAATCTACCGATGGCGGACTTACGTGGCAGACTAACCCCATGATTTTAGGATTTGAAACAAGGGACATAAAAATTAAAGGAAATACTCTGTTTGTTTCTACAAAAGACTACGGTCTTGGAAAGTCAACCGATGAGGGAGTTACCTGGGAAAGTGCAAGTTCTACTGTACCAGAAAGTAATATCGGGGCGTTCAATATAAGTAATAACGGAACGCTCTTAATCGGTGTAAAAGGTCTCAACGGCTTATACAGGTCAGTCGATAACGGTGCATCATGGACATTAACTAATTTTCCGCAATCTTATAGAGTTTATTCTCTTACTGTGGGCTCTGATAATTCTATTTTTGCGGCAACTGCTGAGTACATAAACGGGGTTTATAAATCTACGGATGATGGTATTTCGTGGGCAAAAATTTCAGGTTTACCTGATAATATCGAATATTATACAAATGGATTTGCACTTTCGGATGGCAGCATATTTTTAGGAGTTTATGGTACCGGTATTTATATGTCAACCGACTATGGGACAAATTGGACATTGGAAAATAATGGTTTGCAGAGCATGGCAGGTTATATATTTGCTAAAGGAACAGATGGCACTATTTACGCAACAACTGGTTCTGGAATATATAAAAGTACGCATGCAACAGGAATTAAAAATAACAATCAATCCGTTATAAACTTCAATTTGGAACAAAATTTCCCAAATCCTTTTAATCCGTCTACAACTATTAACTATACGGTTTCACAGCCCGGTGTGGTAAAACTTATTGTATATGATATACTAGGAAGGGAAGTTGAAATACTTG